>NZ_JAUMSQ010000172.1:0-14672 GCF_030519285.1 Mycolicibacterium arseniciresistens | reverse complement strand
ACCAAGGCTCGGCCTGTCGGGCTGGGCCAGCACCGCGACGCCGCCGCCGACGCCCGCCGACACGACGGCGATCGCCAGTGCGCCGGCAGTCAACATCCCTGCGCGGGAACGCTTCCGGGGCGGGTTGGCCGGCACGGCCGCTGGCGCGGAGCGGTACGGGTCGTACGGCGAGCGGAACTGCTGCTGGCCGGCCTGCTGGGTGGCGTAGCGCCAGTCGTAGGACTGCTGATGGGTCTGCTGGCGGTACGGATCCGGCCGGTGCGCCCCCGGGTATCCGGGCGCCGCGGGCTCATTACCACCAGGCGCACGGCCCGGCTGCGGTGGCGAGTACCTCGGGTGGTTCGTCATTCGCTGGTGAGCTCTTCCTCGTGAAGGGATCCGACAACTTCTCCAACGCGCTTCGTAGGCTCACAGTGCCCACGTGGGCTGAGAATCCACTTAGAGATGATTCGGTGCCGGCCGAGACTTGGCGTGCGCCGTGTCGCGTCGATCACACATTCTCGGCTCCGGTCGCGCGTTTTCCCGCGCGGCCGGCGGGGCGTGTCGCCGGGATCGGTGATGACTGGATCGTCGCATCTGCGACCGGTCGGCCAGGCAGCACCACCCGGAACGCCGTCCCGGGCGGGTCGGCGCCCGGCGCCGCGTCGTCCACCCGGACCGCTCCACCGTGCTTCAGCACCACCTGCTTGACGATCGCCAGTCCCAGCCCCGAGCCCGGCATGGCGCGGGCCGCCGTCGACCGGTAGAACCGCTCGAAGACGAGAGGCTTCTCGTGGGGCGGGATCCCCGGCCCCTGATCGGCGACCACCAGTTCCGCGTGCACCGGGTCGATCTGGGTGAGCCGAACGGTGACCCGGCCGTCCGGCGGGCTCCACTTGGCGGCGTTGTCGAGGAGATTCAGCACAGCTCGGCCCAACCCGGCGGCGTCGCCGTACACCTGCCAGGGCTGCGCGAGCACGTCGAAGGTGACGTCGCTTCGCCGTCGCCGCACCCGCTCGAGGCTGCGGTCGACGACCTCGGCCAGCTCGACGGGCTCGTGCATCACGCCGCCCGCCTCGTCGCGGGTCAGATCGACCAGATCGCCGACGAGGGTGGACAACTCCTCGATCTGGGCGATCACGTCGGCGCGCAGGCCGGCCATCTCCTCCTCGGGCAGCCGCGGGGCACCGGGTACCTGCGAGGCCATCAGCAGCTCGACGTTGGTCCGCAGCGAGGTCAGCGGGGTGCGCAGTTCATGGCCGGCGTCGGACACCAGCCGCGCCTGCCGGTCGCGGGACTCCGTCAGCGCCCGCAGCATCAGGTTGAAAGCCTCTGTCAGCCTGGCCAATTCGTCACTGCCATACACCGGGATGGGCCGGAGGTCATCGGTGCGGGCCACCCGTTCGGCCGCGCTGGTCAGCCGCCCCACCGGTCTCAGCCCGGCGCGGGCCACCATCCCGCCCGCGATCGCGGCGACCAGGACCCCGATGCCGCCGACGATGAGCAGCACCGTGCCCAGCCGCCGCAGCACCTGACCGGTCGGCGCCAGGCTCTTGGACAGCAGCAGCGAGCTGCCGTTGGCCAGGTGCACCGCCAGCACACGCTGATGGTTGGCCGTGCGCATCGACAGCAGTAGTTCCCCGGAGACGACGTCCTGCTCGGCAGAGCCGAACGGCAGTGTCTGGCCCTGCTGGTTGGCGGTGTACTTCACCCGCCCCGGGATGATGAGCATCGCGTTCACGTCGGAGTAGGCGGTGCCCTCGATGGCCTTGGCCGGGTCGGCCGCCAGCGAGCCGCTCTCGATCAGCAGCCTGGCCCTGCTGTGCAGCTGGTTGTCGAGGTCGTCGTAGAGCGCGCGGGACACCACCGCGTACACCGCGACGGCCATCAGCACGACGACCATCGCCACCATCGACATCGCGAGCAGCATCACCCGCCAGCGCAGCGACAGTGAGCTGGTACTCGGCGGCGACGGTGGCCGCCACGAGGTGTTCTGGGTGAAGAACGACATCAGGGCGGGGTTTCGCGCAGGACGTAGCCCACGCCGCGCACGGTGTGGATGAGTCGCGGTTCCCCTTCAGCTTCGGTCTTGCGGCGCAGGTAGCCGATGTACACCTCGAGGGCATTGCCCGAAGTCGGGAAGTCGAAGCCCCAGACCTCCTCGAGGATGCGGCTGCGGGTGAGGACCCGACGCGGATTGGCGATCAGCATCTCCAACAGCGAGAACTCGGTGCGGGTCAGGCTGATCTGGCGCTGGCCCCGGGTGACCTCACGGGTGACCGGGTCCAGGCTGAGATCGAGGAAGGTCATCGCGGGCGAGTCGACGCCGTCTTCGGGTCCGGTGCGTCGCAACAACGCCCGCATCCGCGCGAGCAACTCCTCGAGCGCGAACGGTTTGGGAAGGTAGTCGTCGGCGCCGGCATCGAGGCCGGCGACCCGCTCGGAGACCGAGTCCCGCGCGGTGAGCACCAGGATCGGCAGGTCGTCACCGGTGCTGCGCAGCTGCCGGCAGACCTCCAGCCCGTCCAGCCGCGGCATCATCACGTCCAGTACGAGGGCGTCGGGCCGGTCGTTGGCGATCACGTCGAGCGCTTCGACGCCGTCCTGGGCGAGGGCGACGGTGTAACCGTTGAAAGACAGGGACCGGCGCAGCGATTCGCGCACCGCGCGATCGTCATCGACGACAAGTATGCGCACAGCCCCAGTCTCACCCCGACGCCTGAGAGCGAACTGAGAGGCGCGCCGGAGAACTCGGTGCGGTCTCGGTCAGCGGCGGTCGAGGTCGATCAGGCCGAGCCGGGCGGCCTTGAGCAGGCGACGCGGCACCTTGTGCTGCTGACCGGCCACGGTCACGCCGACCAGACCGGTGCTCGTCGCCTTCCACTGCGCGCGACGGCTGCGGGTGTTCGAACGCGACATTCTGCGCTTGGGAACGGCCATGATCGAGACTTCTCCTCTTGCGGGTAGTGCCAGGCAGGTCCCGGGACGGCCGGGGCGCAGGCAATTGTCGTCAAGGATAGCCGGTGCGCTGGTCAGCCTCCAAAATCACCTGTCCTGCAGGTGGTGGATCGAGTCGACGATGCGTGGCACCGCGAACACCACCAGGCTGAGGATGACGACGCCGTAGCTGGTCACGGCGACCTCGCCGCTGTCCACGCCGATCCAGATGAAACCCGCGCCGCACACCACCCCCACCACGACCGAGAAGAGCATCCGGAACTCGATGCCGCGCTCGGACCTGGCCGTCAGCCCGTTCGAATGCCGGCCGTTGTGCGTCCGCGGGAGTATTCCTGCGGCGAGTGCCAGCAGGAACACGCCCGCGGCGACGATCAGCCAGCCCCACAGCGGCGACCACGCGCTGCCGTCGGTCTGCTCGACGGGCGGGCTGAAGGCCACGGCCACCCCGCACATCACCCACAGCAGGCCGACGACACCCCAGGCGACACGCATTTCCACTCGTCAAGTATCGAGGCAGGGCCGCGGGGTCCGGAACACGAATACTGCGTCCACGCCCTTGACGCGGTACCCGAAGTACCGGCTAACCTACCGGTTGGTTGGTCATCGACGGCGATGGTCGTCGGCTCGCGCGACAGCAAGGGAGTGCAGTGCCTGATCCGGTGCGCATCGGCAACTGCTCGGGGTTCTACGGCGACCGGCTGGCCGCCATGCGGGAGATGCTCGACGGCGGCGATCTGGACTATCTCACCGGCGACTATCTCGCCGAGCTCACGATGCTGATCCTGGCACGCGACCGGGCGAAGAACCCGGACCGCGGCTACGCCAAGACCTTTCTGACCCAACTCGAGGATTGCCTCGGAACGGCTGTCGACAAGGGCGTGCGGATCGTTGCCAACGCAGGCGGACTCAACCCTGCGGGTCTGGCGGCCGCGGTGCGCGACCTCGCCGATCGGCTCGGCCTGCAGGTGAACGTCGCCCACGTCGAGGGTGACGACCTCGTCGGCCGCGCCGGCGAACTCGGATTCGGTGAAGTGCTGGCGGCCAACGCCTACCTGGGCGCCTGGGGCATCGTCGACTGCCTGAACCGCGGCGCCGACGTCGTGGTGACCGGCCGGGTGACCGACGCCTCGATGATCGTCGGCCCGGCCGCGGCACACTTCGGCTGGGCCCGCGACGACTACGACGCACTGGCCGGGGCCGTCGCCGCTGGACACGTGATCGAATGCGGGACGCAGGCCACCGGCGGCAACTACGCCTTCTTCACCGAGGTCCCCGACCTCCTCCGGGCAGGCTTCCCGGTCGCCGAGATCCACGCCGACGGTTCCTCGGTGATCACCAAGCATCCCGGCACCGGCGGCGCAGTGGGCGTCGGCACCGTGACCGCCCAACTGCTCTATGAGATCGGCGGCGCGCGTTACGCCAATCCCGATGTCACCCTGCGCGTCGACTCGCTGCGGCTGTCCGACGACGGCCCCGACCGGGTCCGGATCGACGGCGTCAGAGGGGAACCGCCTCCCCCGACGCTCAAGGTGTCGCTCAACAGCGTCGGCGGGTTCCGCAACGCGATGACGTTCGTGCTGACGGGTCTCGACATCGACGCCAAGGCCGAGCTGGTCCGCCGCCAGCTGGAATCAAATCTGACGGTCAAGCCGGCGGAGCTGGAATGGACGCTGGCGCGCACCGACCACGCCGACGCGAACACCGAGGAGGCGGCCAGCGCACTGCTGCGCTGCGTGGTCCGCGACCCCGATCCGGCCAACGTCGGACGCCGGTTCTCCTCGGCGGCAGTCGAATTGGCGCTGGCCAGCTATCCGGGATTCACCACCACCGCCCCTCCCGCTGAGGGTCAGGTGTACGGCGTCTTCACCGCGGGCTTCGTCGACGCCGGCGCGGTGCCCCACGTCGCCGTGCACGCCGACGGCAGCCGCACCGACATATCACCGGCCGCCGAGACCCTCGTCCTCGAACCGGTGGCCGACCCGCAGGTGCCTGCAGGCGAGCGCGGGACGACGCGCCGCCTGCCGCTCGGCGCGATCGCCGGCGCCCGAAGCGGCGACAAGGGCGGCAGTGCCAACGTCGGGGTGTGGGTGCGCACCGACGAGCAGTTCCGTTGGCTCGCCGACGAACTCACCACCGACCGGCTGCGCGAGCTGCTCCCCGAGGCGGCCGGCCTGCCGGTCACCCGGGACGTGCTGCCCAACCTGCGCGCCGTCAACTTCGTCATCGAGGACATCCTCGGCAGGGGCGTGGCCTACCAGGCCCGCTTCGACCCGCAGGCCAAGGGGCTGGGCGAATGGTTGCGCAGCCGACACATGGACATCCCGGAGGAGTTCCTGTCATGAGCATCTGGACCACGCCTGAGCGCGAGGCGCTGCGGAAGACGGTGCGCGCGTTCGCCGAACGCGAGGTACTGCCGCATGTCGACGAGTGGGAGAAGGCCGGCGAGCTGCCCCGCGACCTGCACCGCAAGGCCGCCGAGGCCGGCTTACTGGGCGCCGGTTTCCCGGAAGCGGTCGGCGGCGGCGGTGGCGACGGCGCCGACGCGGTGATCATCTGCGAGGAGATGCACCAATCCGGCGCGCCCGGCGGCGTGTTCGCCTCGCTGTTCACCTGCGGGATCGCGGTGCCACACATGATCGCCTCGGGCGACGAGCGGCTGATCGACACGTACGTGCGTCCGACGCTGAGCGGCGAGAAGATCGGCTCGCTCGCGATCACCGAACCGGGCGGCGGGTCGGACGTCGGGCACCTGACCACCCGCGCTGTCAGGGAGGGCGACGAGTACGTCATCAACGGCGCCAAGACCTACATCACCTCCGGCGTGCGCGCCGACTACGTGGTGACCGCCGCACGCACCGGCGGGCCGGGCGCCGCGGGCGTGTCACTGATCGTCGTCGACAAGGGCACACCGGGGTTCGAGGTGACCCGCAAGCTCGACAAGATGGGTTGGCGTTCCTCGGACACCGCCGAGCTCGCCTACACCGACGTGCGGGTGCCGGTGGAGAATCTGATCGGCGCCGAGAACAGCGGCTTCTTCCAGATCGCCGCGGCGTTCGTCTCCGAGCGCGTCGGCCTGGCGGCGCAGGCCTACGCCAGCGGTCAGCGCTGCCTTGACCTGACGGTGCAGTGGTGTCGCGACCGGGAGACCTTCGGGCGGCCGCTGATCTCCCGGCAGGCCGTGCAGAACACGCTCGCCGAGATGGCCCGCCGCGTCGACGTGGCCCGCGTCTACACGCACAGCGTGGTGGAACGCCAGCTCGCGGGCGACCCGAACCTCATCACCGAGGTGTGCTTCGCCAAGAACACCGCCGTCGAGGCAGGCGAGTGGGTGGCCAACCAGGCCGTTCAGCTGTTCGGCGGGATGGGCTACATGACGGAGTCGGAGGTCGAACGGCAGTACCGGGACATGCGGATTCTCGGCATCGGCGGCGGAACCACCGAAATCCTCACCTCGCTGGCCGCCAAGACGCTGGGATACCAGTCATGACGGCCCTTCGCTCGACGCTCGACGCCGCGTCGCCGGCCTATGCCGAGGCCGCCACGGCAATGACCGAGAAACTCGCCGAACTCGACGCCGAGCACGCCAAGGCGCTCGCCGGCGGCGGCGAGAAGTACGTCAAGCGCCACCACGACCGCGGCAAGCTGACCGCCCGGGAACGCATCGAGATGCTGGTCGACCCCGATTCGCCGTTCCTGGAGTTGAGCCCGCTCGCCGCATGGGGCAGCGACTTCACCGTCGGCGCCAGCGTGGTGGCGGGCATCGGCGCGGTCGAGGGCACCGAATGCCTGATCGTGTCGAACGACCCGACGGTCAAGGGCGGCACCAGCAATCCGTGGACGTTGAAGAAGATCCTGCGCGCCAACCAGATCGCGCTGCAGAACCGCCTTCCGGTGATCTCGCTGGTGGAGTCCGGCGGCGCCGATCTGCCCACGCAGAAGGAGATCTTCATCCCCGGCGGGCAGATGTTCCGCGACCTGACCAGGCTCTCGGCGGCAGGCATCCCGACCATCGCGCTGGTGTTCGGCAACTCCACCGCCGGCGGCGCCTACATCCCGGGCATGTCCGATCACGTCGTGATGATCAAAGAGCGGTCCAAGGTCTTCCTGGCGGGCCCGCCCCTGGTCAAAATGGCCACCGGTGAGGAGTCCGACGACGAGTCGCTGGGCGGGGCCGAGATGCACGCCCGCACATCGGGTCTGGCCGACTACTTCGCCGCCGACGAGCTCGACGCCATCCGCATCGGTCGCCGCATCGTCGCCCGGTTGAACTGGCGCAAGAAGGGGCCGGCGCCGGCCACCGTGCGCGAACCGCTGTTCGACAGCGAGGAACTGCTCGGCATCGTGCCGCCCGATCTGCGCATCCCGTTCGATCCCCGCGACGTGATCGCGCGCATCGTCGACGGATCGGAGTTCGACGAGTTCAAGGCCATGTACGGGTCATCGCTGGTGACCGGGTGGGCCACGCTGTGGGGATACCCGGTCGGCATGCTGGCCAACGCGCGCGGCGTGCTGTTCAGCGAGGAGTCGCAGAAGGCCACCCAGTTCATCCAGCTGGCCAACCGCGCCGATACACCACTGCTGTTCCTGCACAACACCACCGGCTACATGGTGGGCAGGCAGTACGAGGAGGGCGGGATGATCAAGCACGGGTCGATGATGATCAACGCCGTCTCGAACTCGACCGTCCCGCACATCTCACTGCTCATCGGCGCGTCCTACGGCGCAGGTCACTACGGCATGTGTGGCCGCGCGTACGACCCCCGGTTCCTGTTCGCGTGGCCGTCGGCCAAGTCGGCGGTGATGGGCGGTGCACAGCTGGCCGGGGTGCTCTCGATCGTCAGCCGCGCCGCCGCCGAAGCCCGCGGCCAGCAGGTCGACGAGGAGGCCGACGCCGCCCTGCGTGCGGCGATCGAAGGCCAGATCGAGGCGGAGTCGCTGCCGATGGTGTTGTCCGGCAGGCTCTACGACGACGGCGTGATCGACCCGCGCGACACCCGAACCGTGCTGGGAATGTGTCTGTCCGCCATCGCGAACGGGCCGATCGAGGGGACGTCGAACTTCGGCGTCTTCAGGATGTGAGCGCATGATCACCAGAGTTCTGGTCGCCAATCGCGGCGAGATCGCCCGCCGGGTGTTCGCCACCTGCCGACGCCTTGGCATCGGCACCGTCGCGGTCTACACCGATCCCGACGCCGCCGCCCCGCATGTCGCCGAGGCCGACGCCCGGGTGCGGCTGGAGGGGACGGCGCCCAATGTCGCCGGCCGGGCGGCTCCGGCCGGCTACCTCGACGCCCGCCAGCTCATCGCCGCCGCGCAGGCCGCAGGCGCCGACGCCGTCCATCCCGGATACGGCTTCCTCTCGGAGAACGCCGATTTCGCGGCCGCGGTACAGGACGCCGGCCTGACGTGGATCGGCCCACCGGTGGCCGCGGTGCAGGCGATGGGCAGCAAGATCGAAGCCAAGAAGATGATGTCCGCCGCCGGCGTGCCGGTGCTCGACGAACTCGATCCGGACACCGTGACGGCCGCCCAGCTCCCGGTGCTGATCAAGGCGTCCGCCGGTGGCGGTGGCCGGGGCATGCGCGTGGTCCGCGAACTGCCCGACCTGCCGGGCGAGGTCGAGGCGGCGCGGCGGGAGGCGCAGTCGGCGTTCGGCGACCCGACGGTGTTCTGCGAGCGCTACCTGGCCGCGGGCCACCACGTCGAGGTGCAGGTGATGGCCGACGCGCACCGCACGGTGTGGGCTGTCGGCGAACGCGAATGCTCCATTCAGCGGCGGCACCAGAAGATCATCGAAGAGGCGCCGTCGCCGCTCGTCGAACGCACTCCCGGCATGCGGGACAAGCTGTTCGAGGCGGCCCGGTTGGCCGCCGAGGCGATCGGCTACACCGGGGCGGGCACCGTCGAGTTCATGGCGGACGAGCAGGGTGACTTCTTCTTCCTCGAGATGAACACCCGCCTGCAGGTCGAGCACCCCGTCACCGAGGCCACCACCGGACTCGACCTCGTCGAACTCCAGCTCCTCGTCGCCGACGGCGGCAGGCTGCCCGCCGAACCGCCCGCCGCACAGGGGCATTCGATCGAGGCCCGGCTCTACGCCGAGGATCCCGCGAAGAACTGGCAGCCTCAGGCAGGCACGGTGCACCGGTTCGAGGTGCCCGGCGCCCCGGTGCAGTTCGACCGGCTGACGCGGGCGGGGGTGCGGGTCGACACCGGGATCGTCGACGGCTCGGTGGTGTCGATCTTCTACGACCCGATGCTGGCCAAGGTCATCTCCTTTGCGCCGACCCGTCGGCACGCCGCGGCGATCCTGGCCGACGCGCTGTCCCGTACGAGGTTGCACGGCGTCCGCACCAACCGCGACCTGCTGGTCAACGTGTTGCGTCACCCCGCATTCGTCGACGGTGCGACCGACACCGCGTTCTTCGACACCCACGGCCTGGCCGGGCTCGCCGCGCCACCGGGTGACGACCGGACGGCCGCACTGGCGGCGGTCGCCGCCTCGCTGGCCGACGCAGCCCGCAACCGCAGTGCCGCCACGGCATTCGCCGCTGCACCGAGTGGCTGGCGCAATCTGGCGTCGGGCTACCAGGTGAGGCGCTACCGCGACACGGCCGACGTCGAGCACGAGGTGCGGTACCGCTTCAGCCGCGGCGCCGTCGAATTGCCCGATCAGGACGACGTGGCGCTGGTGTCCGCGACGCCGGGGCGGGTGGTGCTCGAGGTCGACGGCGTCGAGCGGCCATTCGATGTCGCCCGCTACGGCGACGCCGTGTTCGTCGACTCACCGCAGGGCGCAACCGAACTCGTCGCGCTGCGGCGCTTCCCCGATCCCGGCGCCGCGATCGCGCACGGCTCGCTGGTGGCGCCGATGCCCGGTTCGGTGGTGCGGGTCGGCGCCGCGGTGGGCGACACCGTGACCGCCGGTCAGCCGCTGGTGTGGCTGGAGGCCATGAAGATGGAGCACACGCTGGCCGCGCCCGGCGACGGTGTGCTCGCCGAACTGAACGTCCAACCCGGCCAGCAGGTCGAGGTGGGCGCCGTGCTGGCGCGGGTGTCCGCGCCGGACGAGACCGCAGGAGGAGAAGCATGACCGGATTCGTCGAGACCGAGGAACAGCAGGCGCTGCGCAAGGCCGTCGCCGCAATGGTCGCCAACTACGGCCAGGACTACTACCTGGAGAAGGCCCGCGCGGGCCAGCACACCGACGAACTGTGGCGCGAGGCCGGACAACTCGGCTTCATCGGGGTGAACCTGCCCGAGGAGTACGGCGGCGGCGGCGCGGGCATGTACGAGTTGGCACTGGTGATGGAGGAGATGGCCGCAGGCGGTTCGGCGCTGCTGATGATGGTGGTGTCCCCCGCGATCAACGGCACGATCATCTCGAAGTACGGCACCGAGGACCAGAAGAAGCGCTGGATCCCCGGCATCGCGGACGGCTCGATCACCATGGCCTTCGCGATCACCGAACCCGACGCCGGCTCGAACTCGCACAAGATCACGACGACCGCGCGCCGCGACGGCAGCGACTGGATCCTGTCCGGCCAGAAGGTCTACATCTCCGGCGTCGACCAGGCGCAGGCGGTGCTCGTGGTCGGGCGCACCGAGGAGGCCAAGACCGGCAACCTGAAGCCCGCGCTCTTCGTGGTGCCCACCGACAGTCCCGGCCTGAGCTACACGAAGATCCCGATGGAGATCGTCAGCCCGGAGTTCCAGTTCCAGTTGTTCCTCGACGACGTGCGGCTGCCGGCCGATGCGCTGGTCGGCTCCGAGGACGCGGCGATCGCCCAGTTGTTCGCCGGCCTGAATCCCGAGCGGATCATGGGTGCGGCGAGCGCGGTCGGCATGGGCCGCTTCGCGATCGACAAGGCCGTCGCGTACGTCAAGACCCGCCAGGTGTGGAAGACGCCGATCGGCGCGCACCAGGGCATCTCGCATCCGCTGGCGCAGAACCACATCGAGATCGAGCTGGCCAAGCTGATGATGCAGAAGGCGGCGAGTCTCTACGACGCCGGCGACGACGGCGGCGCCGCCGAGGCCGCCAACATGGCCAAGTACGCCGCCGGCGAGGCGTCGGTGCGGGCGGTCGACCAGGCGGTGCAGTCCCTCGGCGGGAACGGCCTGACCAAGGAGTACGGCATCGCGTCGGTGCTGACGGCGTCGCGGTTGGCCCGCATCGCACCGGTGAGCCGCGAGATGATCCTCAACTTCGTCGCGCAGACCTCGCTGGGCCTGCCGCGGTCGTACTGATGGGTGACCTGGTCCGGTACGCGGTCGACGGTGGCGTCGCCCGGCTGACGCTGGACTCGCCGCACAACCGCAACGCGCTGTCCACGGCTCTCGTCGCCGGTCTGCACGAAGGGATGCGCGCGGCGGCGGCCGACGCCGGCGTGCGGGTGGTGGTGCTGGGCCACACCGGCGGCACCTTCTGCGCAGGCGCGGACCTCAGCGAGGCGGCCGGCCGCGACCCTGCCGACCTCGCCGCCGGGCGGGCCAGGGAGATGACCGATCTGCTGCGGGCGATCCTCGAACTGCCGGTCCCCGTGATCGCCGCAGTGGACGGGCACGTCCGCGCCGGCGGCATGGGCCTGATCGGAGCGTGCGACATCGTGCTGGCCGGCTCGCAGAGCACCTTCGCGCTGACCGAGGCGCGCATCGGGGTGGCGCCGTCGATCATCTCGCTGACCCTGCTGCCGAAGATGTCGCCGAGGGCGGCGGGGCGCTACTTCGTGACGGGTGAGAAATTCGGTGCGGCGAGGGCCGCCGAGATCGGGCTGATCAGTGTGGCCGCCGAGGATGTCGAGGCGGAGGTGAGCGCGCTGGCCGCCGAGATCGGGCGTGGTTCGCCACAGGGCCTCGCGGCGTCGAAGCGGTTGACGACGGCCGCGATCCTGGCGGCGTTCGACCGCGACGCCGAGACGCTGACCGCGCAATCGGCGGAGTTGTTCGTCTCCGAGGAGGCGCACGAGGGCATGATGGCGTTCCTGGAGAAGCGACCGCCGAGGTGGGAGCCGTGATCACCGGTACGGACGTACCAGTTCATCGCCGGGTGTGGCCGATTTCGCACCGGCTCGGTGACGAGTCCTGGGTTACGGCGGGACCGTCGATCGACCGCTGACCAGCAGCGAAAACGAATCTTCTTTACGGGGCCACGTGCGCGAAACCGCAAATAGTTCGATGGGCTAGCTGGTTCGCCGAGAACCGTCACACTACATTTCGGCCAACACCCTTGCATGTACCAGTGTTCGTCGTAGGCTCGTGGTGTTATGAGCAGCCCAACGTCGCAAAACGGTTCCACGCGTGCTGCCGACACCGATCGCATTCAGGTGGCGCAGTTCCTGACGGACGCGGCTGCTCAGGGTCGCCTGCCGATGAGCGAGTACGAGAGTCGGCTCACCAAGGCGTACGCCGCCAAGACCTACGACGAGTTGGCGTTGCTGAGCGCCGACCTCCCCGGCGCGATGACCAGCCCACGCGGATCAGGGCCGTGCCGGCCGGCGCCGTCGACGGTGCTGATGGCGATCATGAGCGGGTTCGAGCGGCGCGGCCGCTGGAACGTCCCGCGACGGCTGACGACATTCGCGCTCTTCGGCGGCGGAGTGGTCGACCTGCGCTATGCCGACTTCACCGCGCCCGAGGTCGAAATCCGCTCCTACTCGATCTGCGGCGGGCAGACGATCCTGGTGCCGCCGGAGGTGAACGTCGACCTGCACGGAGTCGGCGTGATGGGCTCCTTCGACCACGCCGTTCAGGGTGAGGGATCGCCCGGCGCCCCATGCGTGCGGGTGCGCGGCTTCTCGCTGTGGGGCAGCGTCGGCGTCAAGCGCAGGAAGCGCAAAGAAGGCTGATCACTGGTCCGGCGATGAGTCTGCGCCGGTCGGCGACATCACACGCCCGATCCGATTGTCACCCTGCCCAGCGGGGCATCCTTCTTGTAGGAGACGGAAGGAGCTCACAGTGGCTGACGAATTGCGCGCTGCGGCCGCCGACAGCACCGAGACCGCGAGGCCCGCACCCGTGCTGCTCTACGACGGGGTGTGCGGAATCTGCAATCGCGGCATCCAGACGATCCTGCGCCACGACAGGGACGGCTCGATGCGGTTCGCGCCGCTGCAGGGCGACTTCGCCGAGGGCGTGATAGCCCGGCATCCTGAACTGCGCGATGTCGATTCGATGGTCTTCGTCGAGAACCCGGGCACCGCCGACGAACGCGTCACCGTCCGGACCGCCGGGATGCTACGGGTCGCCGACTACCTCGGCGGGCCGTGGAAACTGTTCCTGGCCGGCCGGGCCGTACCCGCCGGCGCGCGCGACCGCTTCTACGACTGGTTCGCCTCGATCCGCTACCGGGTGTTCGGCAGGCACGACACCTGTCCGATTCCCGCCCCCGAGGTACGGGCGCGCTTCATCGACTGAGGATCTGCATCACCAGAACGGCTCACTGCCCGGCAGCGGAACCACGGTCTGCGCGCAGATGAACGCGAGAACGCCGAGTGCGCCGACCCAGAACGCATGCCGGTGTCGCTGCGCCCATTCCGGCGCTGCACATGGGCGCCGCGACGTGCACCACGCGATGGCGGCAGCGCAGAGCAACGCGACGAACGGTGCGACACCGAAGACGAGAAACAGCAGGAACGGGATCAACGCGAACATCGTCACGATCCAGAAGCCGTAGCCCGCAACGACACCCGTTGCCGTCATGGCCACCGACGCGGCAGCGCCCCGGACGACCGCTCTGCTCATGGCTGCAGCGTACGCCCGATCGTGTCGACCGAATCACCCTGGCGGTCATGCCGGTTCTGCGTCGTCGTCTCGGTCGGTGAGGTGGCGGCGGGGGTGGTGGTAGTTGTTGGTGCGATGCTGGCCGGTGTCGAGGGTGGGTGGGGGGATCCATTCGGTGCGGCCGTTGCGTCGGCGGGTGGTCCACTCGGTCTGTTCGATGAGGTTGTTGTCGGGTTGGCAGGCCAGGGCCAGTTCGTCGATGTCGGTGCGTCCGCCCGCGGCCCAGTCGCGCTGGGCGTGGTGGACTTGAGTTTGGTAGGCCGGGGCGGTGCAGCCGGGTCGGGTGCAGCCCCTGTCGCGGGCGAACAGCGCGAACCGTTGGGCGGTAGTGGCGCAGCGCCGGGCGCGGCCGAGGTACAGGATTTCCTCGGTATGGTCGTCGAACACGGCCAGGTAGTGCCGAGACCGGCCGGCCATCCGGATCAGGTCGCGGATCGGCAGCCGGGCGCCGCCCGCGGTGTGGGTGTACCCGGTTCCGGCTTCGAGGTCGCCGACGGTGGTGGTGGCCACGATGGTGGCCGGTAGCCCGTTGACCTGACCCAGGATTCCGGAGCCGACGACGTCGCGTAGCGCGGTCTTCAGCGCGTCGTGCTGGCGCTGCTCGCGGGTGCGGGGATCACCGCCGAACGCTGCGGCGCTGTTGGCCTCGGCGGCAGCGGGGTCGGCGGGCAGGTTCTGCCCCGGGGCGGCCAGCTTGGCGAACACGACGTCGAACAGCGCGCGGGCCTCGGGATCGAGATGCCCACTGACCGGTGTCATCCCGTCGCGGCGCTGGCGACCCATCTTCAGTCCGCGTTTGGCTTGTTGGGTGTCGTGGTCGGGTTCGGCGCCGTCGGGATCGATGACCTCGACGAGGTGATCGGCGAGTTGTTGCAGATCCTCCGGGCACATGCCCTGCGCCCACCGCGCGAGGTCGCCCTCGGCGTCGGCGCGGGCCGCCTGGTCGACCCACG
>NZ_JAUMSQ010000171.1:0-5084 GCF_030519285.1 Mycolicibacterium arseniciresistens | reverse complement strand
TTGCAGATCCTCCGGGCACATGCCCTGCGCCCACCGCGCGAGGTCGCCCTCGGCGTCGGCGCGGGCCGCCTGGTCGACCCACGGCGGGAGCTTGGTGAAGAACTTGCGGATCACCTCGACGTGCGCAGGGTCGATCAGCCCTTCCGCCAAGGCGGCCGCCGTGGCGTCCCACTGCGCGGGTAGTTCTTCACCGGTGAACGTCCATCGGGGTCCGAGCATGCCGGCAGCGTCGAGGCGTCTCTTCGCATCGGCGGTGTCGAGGTGCAACCGCTGGGCCAACACGTCTTTGAGCCCGGTGCCACCGAAGTCCGCGGCGGTGAACCGATCGGCCAGGGTGGCCAGCACGGTGTGGTCGATCGCCGCGTCCTGACGGTGAGCGTGCTGGCGGCGTTCGTACACCGCGAGCAACTCGCGAGCATTCAAGGTGTTCAGAGGCAGGGCGGCCAGCCCGGCGCGGGCGTCGTCCCACGCCTGCAGCGCCGCGACCACATCCCCATCCATGCATCGAACACTAGTTCGACCCACCGACAGATCAGCCGCGTTTGTGACAGCCGAAACGTATGTGGCGCAAGTTGTTCCGAGGTCTCGGGAAGGGCTATCTGCGGCGGCGGGACGACAGGTAGTCGCTGACCACCGCGGCGCCGAGGCCGTCGAGATCGGGCACCACGACCCGTCCGCCCACCCGCCGCGCCACGTGGTCGATGTACCGCGCCAGGCCCGGATCGCTGCCCAGCCGGAAGATCGTCACCTGCGCACCGAGTCGTGCGATCTCGTCGAACGCCCGCACGGTGAGCGCCAATGTGCGCGGATGCGGCGGATAGTCGAAGAACACCTGGGCGCCGCCGCCCTGGCCGTCGCGGAAATCCTCGAGGTGGGCCGTCGGCTCACCGTCGGTGACCACCAGCACCACCGGCTGCGCGTTCGGGTGCCTGCGCAGATGCCGCGACGCCAGCGCAAGCGCGTGGTGCAGGTTGGTGCCCTGCTCGTAAACGCCTTCCAGGCCGGTCAATTCGGCCGCGGTCACGGTCCTGGCGTACCGGCCGAATGCGATGATCTGCAGCGCATCGGACCGGAACCTCGTGCTCACCAGATGATTCAGCGCCAACGCCGTGCGCTTCATCGGCAGCCAGCGGTTCTCCATCACCATCGAGAAGGACGTGTCCACCAGCAGCGCCACCGCGGACTGCGTGCGCGTCTCGGTCTCGGAGATCTCGACGTCTTCCACCGTGATGTGCAGCGGCGGTTCCGCCACCCCAGTGCCCGCGCTGCGCAGCACGGCGTTGGTCAGCGTTCGGGTCACGTTCCACGGCTCGGTGTCGCCGAACTGCCACGGCCGCGTCCCTCCCGTCAGCTCACCGGCCGCGCCGGCCCGTCGGGTGTCACGCTCACCGTGGCGTCCCGAAAGCTGTTGTGCCACATCGCGCAGGGCCGTCTGCCCGAGCTGGCGCATCGCCTTCGGCGACAGCCGCCACTGGCCGTCGGACCCGCGGTCCAGGAAACCCTGGTTGAGCAGTGCACGCTCGAGCTCGGCGAGCGTGCGGGCGTCGACGGCGGCCTCGTCGCCGAGCTGACGGGCCAGCGCGTCAAGGTCGACGTCGTCCATCGACGCGCCGGCATAGCTCTGCGACAGCTGCTCGGCCAGCTGCTCGAGCTCGCCGATGTCGGCCAGCGCCTGTGCGCCCTCCCCCATCCCGAGGGGGTTGTCACCGGAGAACTCAGACGAACCCGACCAGTCCTCACCCGGTCGCGCGGCCTGCAGATGGGAGTCGAGCCGGTTGAGCGCGTTCATCAGCGACGGCGACCCGAAGGCCTGCTGCGCCAGCGCATCCAGTTCGGCCCGCTGGTCGGGCGACAGACTGTTGCGGAACCGCTGCGCGGCGGCGGCACGCTGGGCGAGCGAGTCGAGCAGTTCGTCGATGTCGCGCGGATTCTCCGGAAAGAACTCGCCGTGCTTGTTCATGAAGTCCTGGAAGTCCTGCTGCGTGTCCTCGCCGCGAGTGTGCTTGTCCAGCAGGTCGTTCAGGTCGTCGAGCATGTCGTTGACGCGCTGACGGTCCTCGTCGGTGGCGTTCTCCAGCGCCTCCTTCATCCCGGCGAAACGCTGGTCGAGCATCTCCCGGCCCATCAGGTCCTTGATCTGCTCGTACTTCTGCCGGGCCTCCGGGGAGCGCCAGTCGTACTCGGCCAGTTCCTGCACGGCCTTGGCCGGCGACGGCGACAACGCCTCCATCTGCAGTTCGCCGAACCGGGCGTCGTCGTCGAGCGCCCGGGCCAGCTCCTTGCGCTCGGCCAGCACCGCCTCGTCGAGCAGCTTCTTGATCTCCTGGAGAGTGCCGTCGAGATTGTTGCGCTGCAACAGTTCCCGTCGCCGCCGGTTGGCCTCCGCCGCGAGGCGGTCGGCGCCGCGCATCTCCTTGGTGCCGCGCCGCAGCAGCTCCGACAGCGCCCGCCGCGGTGAGCTGCCCTCCATCACGTCCTCGCCGATCTGCGCGAGCGCCTCGCGCAGGTCGACGGGCGGGGCCAGCGGATCCGGCCCGCCCGTGTACGAGGAGTAACGGGAGACGCGTCTAGCCATAGACGGTTTCGCCTTCTCCCGACACCTTGTCGATCCGCTTCGCCAGGTACAGCGCCTCGAGCGCCAGCTCGATCGCGGCGGCGCGTTCGCCGTCGGTCTGCGCGTTCAGCCGCTCGGCGATCACGTCGATCACCGGCAGATCCGGCAGCGCCGCCAGCACGTCCTTGGCCGACACCCGCTCACCCGTCGTCACCGGCGAACCCTCCTCGACCGCGGCCACCAGCGGGCCCACGTCGATGCCACCCAGCATCCGCTGCGCGGTGTCGGCGGTGGCGCGGCGCAGCAGGTGCTCGAGCACCGCCTGCTCGCGGCCCTCCTCGCCGGACTCGAATTCCAGCTTCCCGCGCAACACGTCGATGACCGTGCCGACGTCGCAGACCCGGGCCACCGGTTCCTGCTCGCCCAGAACGGCGGAGCGGTGCCGCGCAGCGGCGGCGACGGTCTCCGCCGCAGCGATGGCGAAACGCGCCGACACACCGGAGCGCTGGTCGATCGAACTCGACTCCCGCAGGTTGCGTGCGAATCGGGCCAGCACCTGCAGCAGGTACACCGGCACGTCGGCGGCCAGCTCGGCTTCCTGGCTGATGACGCCGACCTCGGCGTCGAGCTGCAGCGGGTAGTGCGTGCGGATCTCGGCGCCGAAGCGGTCCTTGAGCGGGGTGATGATGCGCCCGCGGTTGGTGTAGTCCTCCGGGTTGGCGCTGGCCACCACGAGCACGTCGAGCGGCAGCCGCAGCGTATAGCCGCGGACCTGGATGTCGCGCTCCTCCATCACGTTGAGCATCGACACCTGGATGCGCTCGGCGAGGTCGGGCAGCTCGTTGACCGCGACGATGCCGCGGTGCGCCCGCGGGATCAGCCCGTAGGCGATGGTCTCCGGGTCACCCAGGCTGCGGCCCTCGGCCACCTTGATCGGGTCGATGTCACCGACGAGGTCGGCCACGCTGGTGTCCGGGGTGGCCAGCTTCTCGGTGTACCGCTCGCTGCGGTGCCGCCATTCCACCGGCAGGTCATCGCCCGAATCGGCGGCCCGTCGGATCGACTCCGGCGTGATCGGCGTGTACGGGTGCTCGTTGAGCTCCGAGCCCGCGATCACCGGTGTCCACTCGTCGAGCAGGCCGGTCAGTGCGCGCAGCAGCCGGGTCTTGCCCTGGCCGCGCTCGCCGAGCAGCACGATGTCGTGGCCGGCGATCAACGCGCGCTCCAACTGCGGGATCACGGTGTCCTCGAAGCCCAGGATGCCGGGCCACGAGTCGCGTCCCTCGGACAGCGCGGCCAGCAGGTTGTCCTGGATTTCCTGTTTGACTCCCCGCTCGCGATGACCGGAGGCACGCAGCTCGCCGACGGTCCGGGGCAGATCAGAAGGTTGGGTCACCACTCCACGCTACGACTGCAAGCGACGGGCGGCACTCCTTCCCCCCACAGCGAACGCAACGTCACGCGTCCGTAAGAGGTATGCGGGAGCGATACGGTGCGCCCCGACCGCCGACTCGGTCCGACGATCAAGGTCGCGGCCGGTAGTCTGCGGCCATGCCGTTGGAAAGCGGTCAAGTCTTCGCGGGCTACACCATCGTCCGATTGGTGGGCTCCGGCGGGATGGGCGAGGTCTACCTGGCCCAACATCCGCGACTGCCCCGTCAGGACGCGCTCAAAGTGCTGCCCGCATCATTCAGCGCCGACGGCGAGTTCCGCCAGCGCTTCCAGCGCGAGGCCGACCTGGCCGCCACGCTGTGGCATCCGCACATCGTCGGCCTGCACGACCGTGGTGAGTTCGACGGCAGGCTGTGGATCTCAATGGACTTCGTCGACGGCTACGACGCGGCCCGTCTCCTGGTCGACCGGCACCCGAGCGGGATGCCGCCAACCGACGTCGTCGAGATCGTCACCGCGGTCGCCGATGCGCTGGACTACGCCCACCAGCGGCTGCTCCTGCACCGCGACATCAAGCCGGCGAACATCCTGCTCACCAGCGCCGAGCGGGCCAAGCGCCGAATCCTGCTCACCGACTTCGGCATTGCCCGGCGCACCGACGACGTCAACGGCCTGACGTCGACCAACATCACCGTCGGCTCGATGTCCTACACGGCGCCCGAACAGTTGATGGGCAAGCCGATGGACGGCCGTGCCGACCAGTACGCGCTGGCGGCAACGGCATTCCGGCTGTTCACCGGCACACTGCTGTTCCCGCACACCAATCCGGCCGTGGTCATCAGCCACCACCTCAACACCCCGCCGCCCAAGCTGGGCGAGAAGAAGCCGGAACTGGCCGCCTTCGACGCCGTGATGGCCAAGGCGCTCGCGAAGGACCCAGAGGCCAGGTACGACACCTGCCACGACTTCGCGGTCGCACTGACCGAGGCCGGCAATCAGAAGGTGGCCGAGACGAGGCCCGTGCTGCCGGTCCCGCCGCCCGCCCCGCCGACCCAACCGATCCCGGCGATGCAGAAGCCGGCGGCACCGCCCTACGTGCCGCCGCCGCAGCAGCCGCGTCCGCCGGTCACGCCGACAC
>NZ_JAUMSQ010000170.1:0-13469 GCF_030519285.1 Mycolicibacterium arseniciresistens | reverse complement strand
GGTGGCGCCGTTGCGGCGGTTGGCGGTGGGGCACTGGCTGCGCCGGTGGTGGCCGGCCAGCAGGCTCGACGGGATCGCCGGCCTCGACCGTGCGCTGCTCGACGCCGAGATCGCCCTGCTCACCGCGGCGACCGAGGACTATTTCACCGATGACACCGTCGACTCCGACGCCGCCGAACTGCTGGCGCCCCACGTCGGCGAGCTCGCCGCGCTGGCGCGCCAGGGCGACCCGCGGGTGCTCGACATCGTGGCCCGCTGCGCCGAACTCGCCGAGGACCTCGGAGTGGCGGGACTCGAATGGCCGTTGCCCGCCGCGGACATCGCGGTGCCCGCGGGCGGCCGCGACGATTACGCTCTGGTGGCCGGTGCCGACGCCCGTGGTGCGGGCACAGGTGTGATCGCCCGTGGTGTCGGCCCGATCGTCTGGAGTGCGGTGCCGCCCGGTGTCTTCGACGCGGCCGAGGACGCGGTGTATTGGAGTGTGAGCAGCGACGGACCACCGGCCGAGCAGGTTCGTGCCGAGGTGCAGACCGCGCTGCTGGGAGCGGCCTCTCCGGCGGGCCTGCCGGTGCGCGTGTCGTCGGGGCCCGTGTCGGGCACGGGTGCGCTCGACGCGGACGGCCACGCGACGGTGCCGCTGTACGACGGCACCGGCACCGGATTGTCCGCCGGTGCGGCGTGGGACCACGACTGGCAGCCGACGGTGGTGTCGGTGGGGGCAGGTGGCCCGACCGTGGCGGCGAACGAGTCGCGGGAGACCCGGGACCGGGCCAGGGCGGTGGCCCGGCGACGGCTGGCGCAGCCCGGCGATGACGCGTTCCTCGCCGAGATCCTCACGGCCGAGGCGGACTACTAGGTCAGCGGGCGACGGGCTGCGCGTGCGGCACGCCGGTCGCCACCGCGGGCAGGGGCGACGGCGCCGACGCAGGTGTCTCGAGTTGACCGGCCAGCCACGGCAGGGCGATCGAGAAGGCCTGTGCGGCGAACGGCCAGTCGTGCTTGCCGGGCTGGACGTGTACCGCACACGCGATGCCGTGCGCCGTGCCCAGGCCGCACAACGAATTCGCAGCCGCCAATTGATCATTGGCCGCGGTGTTGATGTCGAACCAGCCCGCCACGTCGGTGTAGCCGCCGTGCCGGGTCATCACCGTGGTGGGATCCCAGTCGGCCCACGCCGCCGCGTTGCCGCCGAACAACCGCGCGATGGTCTGCTGCCGGTCTCCCGCATTCGGCCCGAGGTCGCCCGCGATGTCCTCGAACGCGCTGAACATCTCGGGATGCATGACGCTGAGGTCGACGGCGCACGTGCCGCCCATCGACCAGCCAACGATGCCCCACCGGGTGCGGTCGGCGCTCACCCCGAAAGTGCGCTCCATGTAGGGCACGACGTCCTTGGTCAGGTGGTCGGCGGCGTTGCCGCGGCTGCCGTTCACGCATTCGGTGTCGTTGTTGAACGTGCCTCCGGAATCGACGAACACGAGCACCGGCGCGAACCCCCGGTGCGCCGCGGCGTAGTCGTCCACGGTCTTCACCGCGTCGCCCGCGCGCAGCCAGTCGGCGGGCGTGTTGAACTCGCCGCCGATCATCATCACCGTCGGCAGCGGTGGCGGGGGATTGCTGGCGTACCAGGCCGGCGGCAGGTAGACCAGTTCGCCGCGGTGCCGGAAACCCGAAGCGGTGTCGGCGATGTCGACGGGTACGACGGTGCCCGTTGCCGGGATCCTGCCCTGCCGCTGCATCGCCGCGACGGTCACCTGATCGGTCTGGTCGGGCAGCGGGCCCGCGGTCAACTGGTTCCACGCCACCCCGACGGTCGGGAAGTACCCCACCCACAGGTTGAGGGCGAGTGCCGCGGAAAGGGCGCACAGCGGCACCGCGAGCACCGCCACCCCGCGCTGCCAGAACCGGGTGGCGCGCCAGCCGGTGACGAGCACCGCGATCGCCGCGCCCGACAGGCCGGTCCACAGCCACAGTGTCTGCGGCGCGGGTTCCCCGGCCAGTCCCTCGGCCGCCACGTACCAGTACGCGCACACCGCGAGGGCGACCCCGACGAACGCCGCCCAGGGTAGCCAGGTCAGCTGCCACCGCCGCGATCGCCGGATCACCGCCGCGAGCAACGCCAGGCCCGCGAGGATCTGCACCGTCACCGGGATCCACCCGTGCATCAATGACAGGTTGTGGCGCAGGGATTCGGCCAGGGTCACGGCTGCCATCGTGGCCGACCATCCTTGAGGGCCGCTGTGGGTCCGCTGTCAGACGGTTCAGACCATGTACTCCAGCTGCGCCGGCCCCTCCACCTCGTCGGCCCGCGGACGGTCGAGGATGGTCTCCGCGACCCGTCGCGCCTGCCCGCGCAACTCGGGCACCGCTACCGTCTCCCAGTACGTGCCGCGCAGCAGCGGGCCCAGCGCCAGCAGCCACGCCGACCGGTCGCCGTCGGCGGTCAACGCGGTGTGGTCGTGGTCCACGGCCACTCCCATGTTCGTCGCGTCCGGCGCGATCAGGCCGCGGCGCAGAAGGTTCTGCAGCAGCACCGAGCCGGTGCCCGTCAGCTTGGTCGACGGTCCGGTGGCGTTGATGACCACGTCCCCGGTGATCGTCTCGCCGTCGGCCAGATGCACGCGGATGTGCGCGCCGTCATCCTCGAGCTTCTCGATCCCGGCGGCACGCACCCGCAGCTGCCCGGTCAGCTGCAGATGCGTCAGCTGAGCGTGGATGTCGGGGGAGATGCGGTGGCGGAACACATTCCACCGCGCTGCGTGGTGCTGCGCGAACGCAAGGCGCTCCGCCGTGCTGAAGCTGCTCCAGATGCGCTGGGTCTGTGCGCGCAGCTTGTCGACGATGATCGCCGGGTGGGCGTTGCGCTCGTGCAGTTCCGCACAGTGCGCGCGGACCAGGGCGACCAGCCGGTCCAGGCCCAGCGTGGTCAGGTCGACGTCCGGTGGCGGGAACTCGGGGTACTCGATGCCGCGGAAGTGGCCGTGCGGCAGCCAGCCGTGCCTCGACACGGCGTGGATGTCGCCGCGCCAGCCGATGGTCCGCAGGGTGATGATCGCGTCGACGGCGGTCAGGCCGGTCCCGAGCACCACGACGGCCGAGTTCCGCTCGGGCAGCCGCTCCTCCCATGCCTGCCACGGGTCACCGACCCAGGCGGGATGGCCGGTGAGGCTCTCTGCGCCGGGCAGGGCGGCCGGTGTCTCGTTGCCGGTGGCCAGCACGACGCGGTCGGCCTCGATCGCCGATCCGTCGGCGAGGCGGACGAGGCAGCCCAGGTCGCCGGGTTCGACGTCGACCACGGTCCCGACGACCAGTCTCGCCGGCGCCGGGCCGGTGCTCAGGTGGCGCTGGGTCAGGGCGCGCAGATAGTCACCGTAGGTCTGCCTGGGGATGAACCGCTCGCGCAGGTCGATCTGCGGCACCGCTTCGAACTGCGGTTGCGCGCTGACCCAGCGCAGGAAGTGGTCGGGTTCGTCGGGGAACGCCGACATGTTGCGCGCCGCGACGTTGAGCAGGTACTCGGGGCGGCGCCGCCGGTAGGCGATGCCGCGTCCGACGGGTTCGCGCTCGTTGACCACCGTGAGGTCCAGCGGAACGTCGCCGAGCCGCGCCAGGTTCACCGCGGTCATCGTCCCGCTGAAACCTCCGCCGACGACCACGACGCGGGCGGGCTGCTGCCGTGCGGCGGAGTCGGTGCGCATGCAGGTAGCTGACGGCCTCGCCTCCGTGTTGTCACGGGTTTGGGTGCCCGTGATCGGAAGTGCAGCGATGGCGCGGCCGCCCTACCGGGGTTTGGCCAGCGGGAAGGGCAACGTCTCGCGGATGCTGCGCCCGGTGATCAGCATCACCACCCGGTCGACGCCCATGCCGAGGCCGCCGGTCGGCGGCATCGCGTACTCCATCGCCTGCAGGAAGTCCTCGTCGAGTTCCATGGCCTCCGGGTCGCCGCCCGAGGCCAGCAGCGACTGTTCCTGCAGCCGCCTGCGCTGTTCCACCGGATCGGTCAGTTCGCTGTACGCGGTGCCCAGCTCGACACCCCACGCGACGAGGTCCCATCGCTCCGCCACGCCGGGGATGCTGCGGTGCGGGCGGGTCAGCGGCGACACCGACGTCGGGAAGTCCTTGTAGAACGTCGGCTGCTCGGTGCGGTCCTCGACGAGGTGCTCGTACATCTCGAGCACCACGGCGCCGGCGTCCCAGTGGGTCAGGTAGGGGATGTGCGCCGCGTCGCACAACCGGCGCAGGGTCGGCAGGTCGGTGTCGATGTCGACGTGTTCGCCCAGTGCCTCCGACACCGCGCCGTGCACCGTCTTGACCGCCCACTCACCGGAGATGTCGACCGGGGCGAGCGTGCCGTCGTCACGGGGCCGCAGGAACACCTGCTCGCCGTTGGCGGCCAGGGCGGCGTTCTGGATGAGCTCGCGGCAGCCGTCGATCCACACGTTGTAGTCCGCGTGCGCCTGGTACGCCTCGAGCAGCGTGAACTCGGGGTTGTGGCTGAAGTCGACGCCCTCGTTGCGGAACGCCCGGCCGAGTTCGAAGACCCGCTCGACGCCGCCGACGCACAGTCGTTTGAGGTACAGCTCCGGGGCGATCCGCAGATACAGATCGAGGTCGTAGGCGTTGATGTGGGTCATGAAGGGCCGCGCGTTGGCGCCGCCGTGGATCTGCTGCAGGATCGGCGTCTCGACCTCGAGGAAACCCTTGTGGTACAGCGTGTCCCGGATGGCGTGCAGCACACCGCTGCGCGCCTTGATCAGGTCGCGCGCCTCGGTGTTGACGGCCAGGTCGACGTAGCGGGCGCGGACGCGGGCCTCCTGGTCGGTCAGGCCCTTCCACTTGTCCGGCAGCGGGCGAAGGCATTTGCCGATCAGCCGCCACCGGTGAACCAGCAGTGACCGCACGCCCTTGCGGCTGTAGCCGATCACGCCGGACACCTCGATGAGGTCGCCCAGATCGAGGGCGGCGGTGAAGTCGGCCGACGTCCCCTCCTCCAGCTCCGAATTGTCCAGCAGCAGTTGCACTTCGCCGGACCAGTCGCGCAACTGGGCGAACAGCACGCCGCCGTAGTCGCGCATGCGGAGCACCCGGCCCGCCACCGACACGGCGGTGTCGTCGGCGGCGTCGTTCGCCTGGGCCACCGTGTGGCTCGGCGCCTGGCCCACCGGGTAGGCGTCGATACCGCTGTCCTGCAGCGCCTTCAGCTTCGCCATCCGCACCCGGACCTGCTCCGGCAGCCGAGGGCCCGCGGCCTCGTCGGCCATGTCGGCCTGCAGTCCGGAGACGTCGGGGGCGCTGCCGTCGTGGTGCAGCAGTCCGCTGGCCATCAGGGCGTCGGGCGCCGACACGTGGTGGCCGGTGTGCTGCTTGTTCCGCCGGGAGAAGGGCAGCACCAGGAAGCCCTCGGCGATCACCGAGGCGACGCCCACCCGTGGGACGAGCCGGGCGTCCTCGTAGCAGGCGAAGCGCGGCACCCACTCGGGTTGGTACTTCATGTTGGAGCGGTACAGCGTCTCGAGCTGCCACCACCGGGAGAAGAACACCAGCAGCCAGCGCCACAACCGGGCCACCGGTCCGGCACCCAGCTGTGCGCCCTGCTCGAAGGCCGACCGGAACATCGCGAAGTTCAGCGAGATCCGGGTGACGCCGATGCCCTCGGCCTGCATGCACAGCTCGCTGACCATCAGCTCGATGGTGCCGTTGGGCGACGTCGGGGAGCGGCGCATCAGATCCAGCGACACCCCGGTGGTGCCCCACGGCACCAGTGAGAGCATCGCCACCACGTGTTGCTCGGGACCCTGCACCGTCTCGACGAGCAGGCAGTCACGGTCCGCGGGGTCGCCGAGCCGGCCGAGCGCCATCGAGAATCCGCGTTCGCTCTCGGTGTCGCGCCACGCGTCCGCGCGGGTGATCACCTCGGCCATCTCCTCGGCGCTGAGGTCGCGGTGGCGGCGGATGCGCACCGACGCGCCGGCACGGCGGGCCCGGGTGACGGCCTGCCGCACCGCGCGCATGTCGGGTCCGGACAGCCGGAAACTGTCCGGGTGCAGGATCGCCTCGTCGCCGAGCTGCAACGCGTTGAGGCCCGCCTCGCGGTAGGCCGCGGCTCCGGTGAAGCTGGCGCCCATCACGCCCGGCGCCCAGCCGTAGGTCTGGCACAGCTGCAGCCAGGCGGCGATGACCTGCGGCCAGGCCTTGGGATCGCCGACGGGATCGCCACTGGCCAGGCACACCCCGACCTCGACGCGGTAGGTGATCGCGGCGCGGCCGTTGGGCGCGAACACCACCGACTTGTCGCGGCGGGTGGCGAAGTACCCCAGCGAGTCGTTCTTCCCGTACAGCTCGAGCAGCCCCCGGATCGCCGACTCGTCCTCGCCGGTCAGCGCGTTGTCCGCACGTTGCGACTGGAACAGCACCACCGCGGCGGCCATCAGCGCCAGCGCGCCGAACAGGCCGAGCACCGCGTTGACGAGGACGTGGGGGTGCTGGCCCTCGAACGCCGCGGAGTCGACGCCGGCGAAGGCCACCACCCGGTTGGCGGCGTAGGCCAGCCGGTAGTCCCGTTCGAGGGTGCCGGGGAACAGTTCCACCAGCGCCCAGCCCACCAGGATGCCCAGCGCCATACCGGCGACCAGCGTTCCGACGGCCTTGACCAGCGCCGCCCGCCGGACCCGGGCCCAGAATTCGGGGCGGGCCAGCAGCAGGAAGGCGATCGCGGCGACGTGGAAGGCCAGGCCGATCACCTCGCCGATCTCCTCGATGACCGACTCGTCGCCGGTCAGCAGGTCCACGACGTTCCAGCCGACCGCGGCGACCATGTAGAGCAGCAGCACCCACCACGCGATGCGTTTGCGGGCCGCCAGCGCGGCGGCCAGCAACGCCAGCACGAACGCCCACGCGAAGCTGGTGTCCGGGAAGTTGAAGATGTAGTCGTTGACGAACTCGCGCGGGACCCTGATGATCCACCGCACCAGGGGCGAGACGCTGGCCAACAGCGACAGTGTGGCAATGATTCCGACGGTCCAGCCGGCGGCGGCGGGAACCCAGGGATATCGGGTGGTCGACCGCGCCCTCGGCGGATTGGTGAGGGTCATAGGCCGCGAGGATATGCGCTCACTCCGGCAAATGGGTGGCAGAAACTACCAGACGGGGCCGGTGTATTTCTCGCCCGGACCGTGGCCCGGTTCCTCGGGTGCCGCACTGGCTTCGCGAAACGCCAACTGGAGGGACTTCAGCCCGTCGCGGACCGGTCCGGCGTGCGGACCGAGGTATTCGGCCGACGCCGTCACCAGCCCGGCGAGCGCGGTGATCAGCCGGCGCGCCTCGTCGAGGTCGCGGTGCGGGCTGTCGTCGGGGTCCTCGGCGGACAGCCCGAGCTTCTCGGCCGCCGCACTCATCAGCATCACGGCCGACCTCGTGATCACCTCGACGGCGGGGATCTCGGCGAGCTCGCGGACCGGCGGTGTGGCCGCCCCGTCGTCGAATGCAGGAAACTCGGTCATGCCTGCTAGACTCGCATGCGCGACCGTCCCGGCTCAGGCCAGGGACAGCAAGTGGAGTCCCACTCCCACCGTTGGCCACGGAAGTATCCGAAGGCTCAGCGGTCCGGTCGGACATCGGTAGATGTCTGTTCTGGTCGGCATGGGCCCTGCTACCAGCAGGGCTTTCTCTGTCTCACGGGCAGAGGCGCTGATGGCGTGGGCTCCTCATAGGTAGACAACTATAGGAGGCCCCATCAGCACTGAGACCCGCGTCAACGAGCGCATCCGCGTACCTGAGGTCCGCCTGATCGGACCGGGCGGTGAGCAGGTGGGCATCGTGCGCATCGAAGACGCCCTCCGCGTCGCCGCGGACGCCGATCTCGACCTTGTCGAAGTTGCCCCGGACGCCAAACCGCCGGTGTGCAAGATCATGGACTACGGCAAGTTCAAGTACGAGACGGCTCAGAAGGCGCGCGAGTCTCGCAAGAACCAGCAGCAGACCGTCGTCAAGGAACAGAAGCTGCGTCCCAAGATCGACCCGCACGACTACGAGACCAAGAAGGGTCACGTCGTCCGCTTCCTCGAGGCGGGGTCCAAGGTCAAGGTGACCATCATGTTCCGCGGACGTGAGCAGTCCCGGCCCGAACTGGGCTACCGACTGCTGCAGCGCCTCGGCGCCGACGTCGCCGACTACGGCTTCGTCGAGACGTCGGCCAAGCAGGACGGCCGCAACATGACGATGGTGCTGGCACCGCACCGCGGCGCGAAGACCCGCGCCAAGGCGGCGCACGACGCCGATGCTCCTGCCGCGCAGCGCGCGAGCGCCGAGCCGGCCGAGCCGCCCAACCCCACCTGATCCGACACGAGAAACCGAGGACGACATGCCCAAGGCCAAGACCCACAGTGGTGCATCAAAGCGATTCCGCCGCACCGGGACCGGCAAGATCATGCGTGAGAAGGCCAACCGCAGGCACCTTCTCGAGCACAAGTCGAGCAAGCGCACCCGCCGGCTGGAGGGCCGCACCACCGTGGCCGCGAACGACACCAAGCGCATCAACAAGATGCTGAACGGCTGAGTGCGCCAACGCACTCCAGGTCGTCCCGACACTTCCCAGCCCGTACGAGAATAGGAATCACCCATGGCACGCGTTAAGCGCGCAGTCAACGCCCAGAAGAAGCGGCGCACAATCCTGGCAGCATCCAAGGGCTACCGCGGACAGCGGTCACGCCTGTACCGGAAGGCCAAGGAACAGCAGCTGCATTCGCTGAACTACGCCTACCGCGACCGCCGCGCCCGCAAGGGCGAGTTCCGCAAGCTGTGGATCTCGCGCATCAACGCCGCCGCACGCGCCAACGACATCACCTACAACCGGTTGATCCAGGGCCTCAAGGCCGCCGGCGTCGAGGTGGACCGCAAGAACCTCTCCGAGATCGCCATCAGCGATCCGGCCGCGTTCACCGCGCTGGTCGAGGTGGCCAGGGCCGCGTTGCCGGAGGACGTCAACGCGCCGTCGGCCGGAGAGGCCGCTTAGCGGAGGGCAGGAGCGAAGCGACCCGGGAAGATGTCGGGTCTGACCGAACGCTCCGCCCGGGTGGCGGCAGCGATCAAACTGCACCGACACGTCGGACGCCGCCGCGCCGCACGTTTTCTCGCCGAGGGACCCAACCTGGTCGAGTCAGCGTTGCGGCGCGGAGTGGTTTCCGAGGTGTTCGCGACGGAGTCCGCGGCGGAGCGCTTCGGCGACCTGCTGAATGGCGCGCCAGTGCACCTGGTCACCGATCGTGCGGCGAAGGCGTTGTCGGACACCGTCACCCCGGTGGGACTGGTCGCGGTGTGCGAGCTGCCCACCGTGACCCTCGCCGACGTGCTGGCCGACGGGCCGCGGCTGGTAGCGGTACCGGTCGAGATCTCCGAGCCCGGCAACGCCGGCACGCTGATCCGCCTCGCCGACGCGATGGGCGCCGACGCGGTGGTGCTCGCCGGGCACAGCGTCGATCCGTACAACGGCAAGTGCCTGCGCGCCTCGGCCGGCAGCATCTTCACCATCCCGGTGATCTCGGATCCCGACGCCGTCGCCGTGGTGGGGGAGTTGACCACCGCCGGGCTGCAGGTGCTGGCCACCACCGTCGACGGCGAGCTCGGCCTCGACGCGCCCGAACTCGACGCCGCCCTGACCGCGCCGACCGCGTGGCTGTTCGGCCCCGAAGCGCACGGACTGCCCGCCGAACTGGCCGCGCTGGCCGACCACCGGGTGCACATCCCGATGCCGGGCAATGCCGAGAGCCTCAACGTGGCGTCGGCGGCGTCGATTTGCCTGTACCAGAGCGCGCGGGCGCTCGCCCGGGCCCGCTAGTTCGACTTCAGCAGCCGCTCGGACACCTGCAGCATCAGCGTCCGGGGCGTGAACCGGTACCCGGTTGCGAGAAGTGAGTTCTTCCAACCGGACACCACGGTCGGAGAGGACTTGTCCAGCGCGGACATCGCGGTGTCCACCACCTGCTTGGAGGTCTGCCTGCCGCTGGTGAGGAACTCCTCGCCGGTGCGGGCGAAGAACTCGGTCTCCGTCGCGCCGGGACACAGCGCCAGCACCCGGACACCGGTGCCCTTGCACTCCTGCCACAGCGCCTCGGTGTACGACAGCACGAACGCCTTCGTCGCGCCGTAGACGGCCATCCCGGGCGTCGGCTGGAACGCCGCGGTGGACGCCACGTTGACCACCACACCGTGGCCGCGCTGCGTCATCGCGGGCAGGAAGCGCGCGGTGAGATCGACCAACGTGCCGCAGTTCAACTGGATCTGGGCGGCGTTCGGCTCGGGCGGCTGGCCGGCGAACGCCCCGTGCAGGCCGACGCCCGCGTTGTTGATCAGCACGTCGACCGTCCGGCCGAGTTCGCGGACCTTCGCCTCGAGTTCGGCGCCCGAGCCCGGCTCGGACAGGTCGACCGCGACCACGTCGACCGTCAGGTCCGGATGGGCCGCCAGCAGCGTGTCGCGCAGCGCGGCGAGTTTGTCCGCCCGCCGCGCGACGAGCACGAGGTCGGTGCCGCGGCGTGCGAGCTGGACGGCGAACTCCTCGCCGATGCCTCCGCTCGCGCCGGTGATCAGTGCGGTGTCGTTGCTGAGGTCCACCTGGCGCTCCTGCGGTCGTCGGTGGGACCAGGCTAGCCCTTCGCGCGTCCGCGGGGGTACGGCGGCAGGACTACGCCAGCAGCCCGCGCGCCACGTGGGTGATCTGCACCTCGTTGCTTCCCGCGTAGATCATCAGCGACTTCGCGTCACGCGCCAGCTGCTCCACCCGGTACTCGGTCATGTAGCCGTTGCCGCCGAACACCTGAACGGCCTCCATCGCGACGTCGGTGGCGGCCTGCGAGCAGTACCACTTGATGGCCGAGGCCTCCGCCAACGAGATCGGCGTGCCGGTCTGCGCGGCCTCGATGACGCGGAACAGCATGTTGCGCACGTTGATCCGGGCGACCTCCATGCTCGCCAGTTTCAGCTGGATGAGCTGGAACTGCCCGATCTCCTGACCCCACAGGGTGCGGGTCTTGGCGTAGTCCACGCACAGCCGCAGGCACTCCTCGATGACGCCGAGGGCCATCGCGGCCACACCGATGCGTTCGGCGGAGAAGTTCGACCGGGCGCTGGCTCTGGAATCGGAGACGTCGCCTCCGGTGCCGTCGCTCTCGCCGAGCAGCCGGTCGCGGCCGAGGCGGACGTTGTTGAAGAACAGCTCACCGGTGCGCGAGCTGTGAATGCCCATCTTGCGGAACGGTTTCGACTGGACGAAGCCCTCCATACCGCGGTCGAGCACGAACGTCAGCACCTTGCGGTCGCGCTTGCTCACGCTCGGGTCGCCCTCGTCGAGCTTGGCGTAGACGACCACCACGTCGGCGTCGGGGCCGTTGGTGATGAAGGTCTTCTGCCCGTTGAGGATGTAGTCGTCGCCATCGCGCACCACATAGGACTTCATGCCGCCGAACGCATCCGAACCCGAATCGGGTTCGGTGATCGCCCACGCGCCGACCTTCTCGTAGGTGACCAGGCCGGGCAGCCACCGCTCCTGCTGCGCGGGCGTGCCCCGGCTCATGATGGTCGGCACCGTCAGGCCAAGGCTCACGCCCATTCCCGCGACGATGCCCATGCAGACCCGGCACAGTTCGCTGACCAGTACGAAGCCCATACCCGCCTGGTCGGGGCCGCCGCCGAACATCCCGCCCGAGGCGCTTCCGCCGCCACCGTCACCGCCGCCGTCGCGCAGCCGCGCCAGCCGCTTGTCCAGCGATTCACGCGCCATCGCGTCGATCCCGAACGCCGCGAACAACTTCCGGATGATCGGATACGGCTCCATCTCGCCGCTCTCCAGCGCGTCGACGTGCGGACGGATCTCCTTATCGACGAACTCCCGAACCGCGTCGCGCACGGCGATGTCCACGTCTGACCAATCCAGCATGGCGTCAGTCTCCCAGAGGTGGCTCAGGCCGCCGTGCGGCGGGCGCGGGCCGGGCGGAGACCGGCGAGTGAGAACGTGGTGTGCACCAGCGAGCCGGCCCGGTCCAGGATCGTCTTGCCACGCGGCACGTAATGCATCGGCAGCCCGCGCCGGTCACGCGGCGGTCCCATGAACGCCGGGGCCTCGACCAGGGGCGCGTCGTCGGGCAGCCGGCCCTGGGCCCGCCGGTAGGCGGCCAACGCGCGCGGATGCAGCCGGATCTCGTCGGGCACCGCGACGAACGCCAGCTCGACCAGCTTCCCGAACAACCGCAGCACCACCTCGTCGCCGGGCGTCCACCGCATGCCCGCCTTCTCCCGGACCGCGGGGTCGAACAGTCCCGCGGCGATCCAGCGCTGCCCCGCCACCATCGGCCTGAACAGCTGGTCCCACAGCGGCGTCGGCATCAGCACGAACCGCGGCTTGGGGATCCGGATGTCGAAGATGTCCAGGGTGGCCTTGTTGATCTCGAGCTCTTCGCGGCACTTGCGGTCCCAGTACTCGCAGAAGTCCTCCCAGGTCTCCGGGACCGGTCGCATGCTCATGCCGTACATCGAGTACCACTGCACGTGCTCGGCGAAGAGCTGGCGCTTCTCGGCTTCGGTGAGCCCGCCGCAGAAGTACTCGGCGGTCTTGATGATCAGCATGAAGAAGGTGGCGTGCGCCCAGTAGAACGTCTCGGGATTGAGGGCGTGGTAGCGGCGGCCGTCGCCGTCGATGCCCTTGATGGTGGTGTGGTAGCCCTTGATCTGCTCACCGGTCTGGGTGGCGCGCGGGCCGTCGTAGACGACGCCCATGATCGGGTAGACCGAACGCGCCACGCGCTGCAGCGGCTCGCGCAGCAGCACCGAGTGGTCTTCCACGCCGGCGCCGAGCTCGGGATACATGTTCTGGATGGCGCCGATCCACACGCCGAGCATTCCGGTGCGCAGGTCGCCGAAATACTTCCAGGTCAGCGACTCGGGACCCAGGGGTTCGGGTGCCGTGGCGCGACGGTGCAGGCGGGCGGTGCCGGAGCTGCCGCCGAGATCGTCCGGTGTCGTGGCCATCTGTCCTCGCTGACTCCAAACCCACGGTATGTCCACACGATAGTGCTGACAACGTCCGTTGTCGATGATTGACGCAGGCGTCGAAGAACCCTGTGACACAGCCGCTATCGACTCGGCGCACGGCCGTGACCAGCCGCTTCGCCCAGGTGACCGGCGTGCGGTGGGGCTCGCCGGCCGCCGCGCCCCCGCAACGATCGTGCGCATAGTGGCCCGGCGTTTCGCCTTCGGTCGATTGCCGGGCTCCGAAACCGGCACCTAGGCTGGCGCCGTGAATGTCGAATCGTTCGAGGAACGATCCGGCCGAAACGGTGAGATCGAACAGGTGCCCGATCCCTCATCGGACGGCAGTTCGGGACCGCGCGGATGGCTGCGCAGGACCAACCACAGCCCGGGCCTCATCAACGTCGTGAAGCGCGCCCGGCGCGCGCTGCCCGGCGATCCGGAGTTCGGTG
>NZ_JAUMSQ010000017.1:0-62318 GCF_030519285.1 Mycolicibacterium arseniciresistens | reverse complement strand
TTTGGTCAGTGCGTAGTAGGCGTAGCGCACATCGAGTCGGTTCTGCGGCACCAGGGTGATCAGTCGCGGCGTCAGACCACGCCGGGCGGCTTGTATCCAGAAGTCGTCGATCGCGAAAGTGGTCATGTTCGCCAGGTTTCGCCGGTAATTACGACCGTGGCCCCGAGTCGCGCGATCAGTGGTGTGATACTTCACCTGAATCATCGCCAACCCGCCATCGACCAACACGCGCTGTGCGGCATCGAGTATGCGCAGCGCTTCCTCTGGGCCCGCGGTGAGCTCCACGACGTAGAGACACAAGAACACATCGCAGGTGTTCTCGCGGCCGACGGTGGCGGCGTATGCGTCGTTGATATCGATGAGCAGGCCGGTGGTGGGGGTGTCGCACACCTGACCGACTTGGCGCACGCACTCCGCGACGCTGTCGGCTGAGACGTCAGCGGCGATGAAGTGCGAGCAGCGGGGCGCGAAGGCGACGGCGTTGGCGCCGCCGCCGCAGCCCCACTCGATGACGGTGCCAGGATGATCGGGCAGGTCGAGCGCCTTAGCGAAGGTGTCGAACATCGCGATGTGGTCGCGGCCCACCTGCGCCCAGTCGGGGTCAGACAGGCCGCCACGCCAGTGCGAGTTGGCTTTCCAGCCGACCCCGCTGTCATCGCTCCAGTAGCGGCCGGCGTCGCCCACCCGGCGGGGAAGCGCCTGGTGGCCCCGAAGTCGAACCGCTCGCAGTCGGCGCAGGTAGCTACGGCTGACGCTGAGCACCGATGAACGCCGGCCCGGGGTCACTCGGAACCTCTTGTGCCGTCGTGGGGGCCGGACGGTGGAACCGGGTGAGATGGTGCGCCGTGTTCGTGGCGCATTGATGACTCGCTGGGATGTGTTGAGCGGGTAGGGTCTGCGCGTGGACCGCCGCCGAGCATGTCGTTGGCGGCGCGCGATTGGGGCTGCAGCCGGCCGGTGCGGTCGAGTCGGTATAGTGCAGCCGCCGAGCCTAGGCCTATGACCGTCAGCGCTATCCAGATGAGGTATTCCACTCCGGCGTCGCGAGTGACTTGCATCAGCGTCCCGGTGGCGAGATTGCCGACAAGGATCCCCACCCCGACGATCGTGTTGTAGAACCCGTAGTGGGTGCCGACCAACCGATCGCCCGACAGCGACACCACGGTGTCCATCTCGAATGGGAACACCGCCGCTGAACCGACCGCCAACACGGCTGCCGCCAGCAGCAGGGCGACGCCAGCCGCGATTGTGCCGAATCGTTCGCCGTCGGGGATCACCACCAGTGGCACGAACGCCGCGGCGAGGACGACCAGACCGACGGCCAACGAATGGCCCGCCCCCCATCGTCGGGCGAACCATGCAGTAATGCGCAGCTGCCCGAACACCGCGACCAAGCCGGACACCACGAACACCGCGGCGACAATCAGTGACTCATCGTGAGGTGCGAGGAGCCTGGCCTGCAGCGGTAGGGCGAGGTAGACCTGGAAGGACAATACGTAAGAGCCGGTCATCGCCGCAGCGAAGAGCAGAAACGCTCTGTTGGACACCACGAGACGCCAGTCCGCCAGTACCGAGGTTTTCTCGGCTACAGCGCCGGGGCGATGCTGCGGCAACGCGAACAGCTGCGCAATGGTGAGGGCGGCGAAGACGACCGCCGCCGCCGCAGCGGTGATGCGGAAGTCGAATACCATCAGCGCCAATCCGACCAGCGGACCTGCAAGTATCCCGGCTTGGTAGAAGATGTTGAACACTGCGAACGCCTCGACCCGGCGCGGCCCGGCGTCGGCCGCCAGATAGGCACGCACCGCCGGGTTGAACAGCGCACCGGCGAATCCCGTTGCGGCAGAGGCGATCAGCACCGCAGGCAAGGAGTCGGCGACAATCAGGAGGCCGAATCCGGCGGTGCGCAGCACACAGCCGGCCACGATCAAGGGCTTGTACCCGAGCCGGTCGGCCAGGGTGCCGCCGACGATGAACATCCCCTGCTGGGAGAAGTTGCGGACACCCAACACCAGTCCAACCGCCCACGCGGCCAGCCCCAGCGGGCCGGCCAGGTAACCGGCCAGGTAGGGCATCAGCATGTAGAAGCCCAGATTGATGCCGAACTGGTTGATCATCAGCATCCGGCTGGGCCAGCCGAAGCTGCGGAACTGGGCGAAGACCCCTGTCACCGCAGCACCGCCACCGGGTCGACGACGGTGGTACAGCGGGTCCACCGCGACACCACATGCGAGCGTGGATCGCTGATGACCGCCGGTTCGGCACGTGGTGTGCCGTCGAGCAGTCCGTGGGTCCGGCAATAGTCGTCGTTGTAGACGGTGTCGAAGTAGCGTTGGGGCCCGTCGGGGAACACCGCGGCGATGGTCGTGTCCGGGGCCAGCGTGCGCGCCGCCCATCCGGCCACCAGCGCGACCGCACCGACACTCCACCCGCCGCTGGCGTAGTGCGTGGACGCCAGGGTGCGGCAGGCCCACACCGCCTCGGCCGGAGCCACCCAGTGCACTTCGTTGAAGGCCTCGTAATCCACGTTGCCCGGATGGATGCTCGAACCAAGGCCGCGCATCAAGCGGGTGCTGGCCGGCTGACCGAAAATTGTCGATCCGATAGTGTCCACGCCGATCAGCCGCAGGTTGGGGTTGAACTCCCGCAGCACTCGTGCCACCCCGGCTGAGTGCCCACCGGTGCCCACCGAGCACACCAGAACGTCAATATGGCCGAGCTGGGCCTGCAGCTCGAGCGCCAGGGGGCGGTAGGCCTGCACGTTTTCGGGATTGTTGTACTGATCGGGATACCACGCTTGTGGGTCGGTGCTGAGGATCTCCTGGACGCGGTCGCGGCGGGCCTGTTGCCAGCCGCCGTCGCGGTGCGGTTCGGTCACCAGCTCGACGTCTGCCCCGAAGGCCGACAGCATCCGCTGAATGATCGGTTCCATACCCGGATCGGTGACCAGGGTGACCGGGTGCGCGTAAACAGTGCCTGCCAGCGCTAAGCCCAAACCCAAGGTGCCGCTGGTCGATTCGACGATTCTGGCTCCGGGCCGTAGTGCGCCGCTGGCTCGGCCGCGTTCGACCATGTGCATGGCGGGCCGGTCCTTCATGCCCCCGGGGTTGAAGCCTTCGAGTTTGGCCCAGAAGCCGCGCTCACCACTGGTGAACGGTGCGCCGATGCGCAGCACAGGGGTACGGCCGACCATGGTGCCCGGCCGGTCGTAGCGTCCGAGGTGGCGGTGGTTGAAGGGCGGGACGTGAGGTGTGTGAACGGACAGGACGTGATTCATTGGGGCGTCGCTTCTGTTCGAGGCCGCGACGGTCCGCGCGGCTGCTGATGGCGGGCAGCGGTCACCGACCAGGCTCGCGAGAAAGGCGGGCGTGGTCTGGCGCTACGAGATCAGCGGCGCGCGATGCACAGCCGGGTCAAAATGACCCGGCCACTCTGAGGAACAGCGAGTCTGCGGGGTGGCCCCCGAATGGCCGGCAACGACGCCTGCCGCCAGAACACTGCGGTAGTAACGAGTGCTGCCATCAAGGCCAGTGCAACCAGCGTGATGGTGGCGCGAGGTAGCACCGCCTCGGCGAAGGTGTCGGGCGCCACGGGCGTGGATTCGTTCGTCAGGTGCGGGTGGTCGGCCGGCACCGCGAAATCCCCGTGCGGTCCAGCAACCGATGCGTGTGGGCCGTGAGGTGACTCCTGCGCGCCGGGCAGTGTCCACTGGACACCGATCACGGCGACCCAGAACGCGAGCACCAGCGCGACAGCTGGGCGCCATCGCGTCTGCAGAGCCGCGTCGTTGTACCTCACAATGTTTCCGACTGTAGCAGCGGATCGGGACCAAACCATCGAGGCGCCGACTCGTCGCCATGTTGTTATCGCGTCGCGATCGTACGACGGGCCGCTTTGAAGCGGTCGATGACACCGCCACGCCAGCGGCGCGAGACCCGTTGCCCCTGACCAGTTCTAGCTTCTCGCGGTGGTGTGGCGGCCCGTCATTTGACGAGCGTTGTTGCAGCTCATCTACGGTTTTGCTCCGTAGATGGAGGTGGTGTCGGGTCGGCGCGCGGGCGAACCGTCCGGGGCCTCGCCGCGCCCTGCGCGGCCGGCCGCCCGCAGTTGTGGGATGGCTCGCCGACGGGATGCCACCGGCGACGTTTCGCGCCGGCATTGCTTCGGCCGACCAGAGGCAACGCATCTGTCCGACTTTTCCTCGCCGGGTGTCGCGAGACAACAGCTATCTGCCGCTAGTGGTGGCAGAGCAGCTCGATCAATGCCGGAGCGGTCAGTGTCGCCGTCATCGTGGCCGCCAGGCCGAGCCGTTGGCGCCATTGGGCACTTCGGGGGGCGGGCGTCGCCAGTCGAAGTGCCCGGGTTGCCACGGCTGTCGCCGCGGCGGCCAGGCCCTCGGGCAGCGGCGCATGGGTTCCGGCCAAGGTGAGTAGACCGCTGAGCAGGGGCCGGGTGCCGACGCGGCGGGCTGCGGAATCGTCGGCACACATTTCCAGCAGAGCAGCCACCGATTCAGCGGCACTGCCGAACAGCGTCAGACGAGGCAGATTGGCGGCGAGGGCGCGCAGCACCAGCAGGATCTGGTGGTGGCGTCCGGCGATGTGAGCATTTTCGTGCGCCAATACCGCCGCCAGTTGCCGACTGTCTAGTGAGTCCAGCGCCGCGGAGGTGATGACGATGGCGTTGGGTCTGCCCAGGACGCAGTAGGCGGCAGGGCGGCGTGCCTCGACGACGACCACACCGGGCCGTTCCGTCGGGCGCCCTATCAACCGCGCCGCGTGAGCATGCTCGCGGCTGCGTGAGCGCAGGCCGGCTATGGAACGCCCGACGCGGGCGATGACCACGATCGAGGTGAGCAGGCCGGCGACGATCAACGCGATCGTCCCGAACTGTCCCGGCAGCCCGGTGTGATCAGAGACGCCGAACAGTTCCAGGCACAGTGTCAGCGCTGAGGAGTCTCTGACACCCTCCAGCGCGGCGACGATGATCAGGGCCAGCGCACCGATCCAGGCCAGTACCGCGGCAACGACCGCGGTGAGCCAAGCCGCAACGCCCATGTGAGGGCTGATCCCGGCCGCGGTGAGTCGTCGCAATAATGGCGGGGCCAACCACGTCAGGACGGCTCCGTAGACCAGCAGCCACAACCCAGTTGTCATCGCCGCGGTCGTCATCGCCGCCGCCGGCCCCTGCGCAATGCGGCTTTGAGTTGGGCAGATTCCTCTTCGCTCATCTGCTCGACGAAGTGGGCCAGCACCACGTCGGCGTCACCACCGGACTCAAACGCCGCTCGCATCAACCGCGCGGACCGCTCCTCGCGAGTCATCGACGGCGTATACAGGTAGGCCTTGCCACTGCGCTCACGTTGCAGCCAGCTCTTGCGGTGCAGGTTGTCCATCGTCGACAGCACCGTCGTGTAGGCGATCCGGCGACCGCGGGAGAGCTCATCGAAGATTTCGCGAACGGTGACCGGTTCAGCGTGGTCCCACACCCGATCCATCACCACGGCCTCGAGGTCGCCGAATCCTCGCTGCTCCATCTCGACACTCCTGCTCTCAGCGCTGCCCGCCCTGTCGGGCGTGGTAGACGCGATTTGTCAGACCAATGTAGCGGGTCAACGGGCAGATCTCGGGACAGCGCGGACCTAACCGTGACACGCCACTCGGAGCTACGGCCTTACGGCCCGGTCGCCAAACGCCCATGACGGCAATCGCGGCGACCAGCAGCCCGACGGCCACCCGTGGGGCGCCTCGTACCCATCATCGGGAGGCACGGCGGCACCTGCCACTTCTCAACCTCAGCTTGGGCGCCGTGTGTCCCGCGCACGGGTTTGCCTATCGCTCTCGACACGGTCCTGGGCTGAGGCGCGAAAAAGCGCTGCAGCCCCCACAACGCGAGTGTCCAGAACAACGCGATCGTGACACCTGGCAGCAGCCACCGTTCCCGGCCCAGAACCGCTGCCAACACCGCAGCGCAGTCGGGCATCGGGACCTCCTCACTTTCCAGGGTCGGGCCTGACCGGTCCGGACTCGATAAGGGTCGTGTGAAGATCTGCTCAAGGACACGTCCATGGCATCAGTCTCGGACATGCGGTGGGTCTGCGATGGGCATCATGAACGCTATGGAACAGCCCGTGGGACCTCTCCATGCTCAGCCGCGGGGATATCGGGCATTGGTCGTCGACGACGAGACGGCGCTGGCTGAGGTAGTAGCGAGCTATCTGGAACGTGAGCACTTCGAGGCCACCGTGACCGGCAACGGCACCGAGGCAATCACCATCGCACGCGAACTCGATCCTGATGTCGTCATTCTGGACATCGGCCTGCCCGGTATCGACGGACTGGAGGTCTGCCGGCAGTTACGGACGTTCTCGGACGCCTACGTGGTGATGCTCACCGCCCGCGATGCCGAGATCGACACCGTCCTGGGACTCACCGTCGGCGCCGACGATTACGTCACGAAGCCGTTCAGTCCTCGAGAACTGGTCGCTCGCATCCGAGCGATGCTGCGGCGGCCACGAGTGCTGCACGCCGCCGGCGCCGCCTCGCCGATCGAGGCGCCACCGCGGATCTTCGGCCCGCTGCGCATCAACGTCGCCGCGCGCGAAGTCAGTATCGGCGACGAGCCGATCATGCTGACTCGCACCGAGTTCGACATCCTCGAGGCGCTGTCGGCGCGACCCGGGGTCGTCTTGAGCCGGCGCCAGCTTCTCGAGGCTGTACGTGAGGGCCCATGGGTTGGCAATGAGCACCTCGTCGACGTCCACATGGGCCATCTGCGCCGCAAGCTCGGCGACGACGCCGCAAAACCGCGCTTCATCGCCACAGTGCGCGGCGTGGGGTATCGGATGGGCAGCGGCCAATGACATCCGCCGAGGGACTCGAGATGGACCGAGGGCCGGCATGGCGCCGACCGGGCATTGGTTTACGGCTGCTGGCGGCCCAAGCCATCGTGCTGGCCGCCGGCGCGGCCACTACAGCCGTGGTAGCGGCCATCGTCGGACCGCCACTGTTTCGCGAACACCTGCACCGAGCGGGCGTACCGACGAACTCGCTGGAAGAGGTACACGCCGAGGAGGCCTACGGCTATGCCACCGTCATCTCAATCGGCGGGGCGCTCGCGGTGTCGGCCCTCGCTGCACTGGCTGTCAGCTGGTACGTCAGCCGCCGACTGCAACGATCGGTCACCGAGGTCGCCTCAGCGGCAACCGCGGTCGCCGATGGCCGGTACGACATCCGGGTTTCACCTCCACACCTCGGCGAGGATTTCGACGCCCTCGCGGACGCTTTCAACCAGATGGCGATGCAGTTGCAGACGGTGGAGGCCACACGCCGACGACTGTTCGGCGATCTCGCACACGAAATACGTACTCCGGTCGCGGTATTGGAAGCCTACGTCGAGGCGCTGGAGGACGGTGTACGCACCCTCACTCCCCAGACCGCCGCGATGCTGCGCGACCAGACCCGGCGCCTAGTCAGATTCGCCAGCGACGTCGCCGCCCTGGCGCAAGCCGAGGAAAGCTCCACCTCCATGGAATGGAACCCGATCAATGTCGATCACCTGCTGCAGCGCTGCGCCGCTGCAGCGCAGGAACGCTTCGAGCGCCAGGGAGTAGCCCTGCGTACCACGGCGCACACGAAACTTCCGCCGATTTGGGGAGACGAGTTGCGGTTGGCCCAAGTCCTGGCCAATCTGCTCGACAACGCCGTGCGTCACACCGCATCTGGTGGAAGCGTCGAGCTCAGTGCTCGCATCGATGGGCCCAGGCTCGTGATCGGAGTCTCCGACACCGGTGAGGGCATCGCCGCCGAACACCTGCCGCATGTCTTCGAACGGTTCTACCGCGCCGATAACGCCCGAGATCGCGAGCACGGGGGTGCCGGGATCGGATTGGCGATCGCCAAGGCCCTCGTCGTGGCCCACGGCGGCGCCATCCATGTCGACAGCCCAGGCCCCGGCTCGGGAGCCGTCTTCACCGTGACGATGCCGCTGCGAGCCTCCGATACTCAGCGCGCAAACGCCGCGGCGAGATCGGGCACGCGTTAGAGGCGACGCCTGCGCTCACATCGCATCTACCAAGCCCTGCATCGTGGCGACCTCCTGCTGCTGGGAGGACACGATGTCACGTGCCAACTGCACCGCCGGCGGGTACTGCCCACCGTCGATCTCCTGCTGCGCCATCGTGATCGCGCCCTTGTGGTGCTCAATCATCTGAGTGAGAAACAGCCGGCTCGCCTCAGCGCCCTGAGCGCTTTCCAGCGCCGCCATGTCCGCTTCCGACATCATCCCGTGGCCGCTACCGCCCATGGCCGGCATGTCACCGCCACCGGACATGTCATGGCCAGGCATGTTATGACCAGGCATGCTGCTGGGCGGCGTTGTCGTCGACGCTGCCGAGGCACCCCACTGGTCCAGCCAGCTCTGCAGCTGTTCGATCTCCGGTGCCTGAGCGGCCTTGATCTCGTTGGCCAGCGCCATCACCTGAGGATCAATGCCTCGCTTGGCCACCAGCATGTCGCTCATCTCGACGGCCTGCTGATGATGCGGGATCATTCCCTGCGCGAACACCACGTCAGCATCATTATGTGCCTGAGCGCCAACGGAGCTGCTGCTGGGCGCCTCTGCTGACGACGTCGTTGCCGAGGCCTCAGTATCGCCTCCCGAGTCACTACAGGCGCTCAGGGCGAGCACCGCTGCCATCGCGGCTGCGGCGAAGTATCCGTACCGCCTATGCTGCATCGCTAATCCTTTCCGTGGCCTCACCCCGCGAGGTCCATACCGTGTGACGGCAACCCATCCGCCTGACTCGTCGCCAGCCTCCGTCCCTCGGATATGGGCTGGTTCGTCGTTCGGTGAAGATTCCGTAAAGACACATCGGCAGCCCAGTTGATACGGCGCGCGGGGTCAAGCAGCCTCGGCCGTTGGGGGGCTGACCGTCATGGCCGTTCTCAAGCCGGGTAGGCGTGGATGAGTGCGGTGGAGAGTTTGGGTACGGCGTGGGTGAGGGTGTGTTCGGCGTCGTGGGCGATCTTGTGCGCGTCGTGAAGGCTGAGGGTGGGATCGATGTCGAGCTCGGCGTCGGCGTGGAGGCGATGTCCGATCCACCGCATTCTGACGCTTCGCACGTCTGTGACGCCGGGTTCGGCGGCGAGCGCGGCTTCGGCGGCGTCGACGAGTTCGGGGTCCACGCCATCGAGGAGTCGGCGGAACACGTCGCGCACGGCGGTGCGCAGAACGGCGAGGATGGCGACGGTGATCACGATTCCGATGATCGGATCTGCAAGTGGGAAGCCCAGCGCGACGCCGCCGGCGCCGAGAAGCACCGCCAGTGAGGTGAATCCGTCGGTGCGGGCGTGCAGGCCGTCGGCGATGAGGGCCGCGGAGCCGATGCGGCGACCGACGCGGATGCGATAGACCGCGACGAGTTCGTTGCCGATGAACCCGACCAGGCCGGCCGCGCCGACCCAGCCCACGTGGTCGATGGTGACCGTGTTGACCAGTCGGCGGATGGACTCGTAGCCCGCGACCGCCGCGGACAGCGCGATCATGGCGATGACGAACAATCCGGCGAGGTCTTCGACGCGGCCGAAACCGTAGGTGTAGCGGCGCGTGGCCGCTCGGCGGCCAAGGACGAAAGCGATCCATAGGGGTATGGCGGTCAGTGCGTCTGAGAAGTTGTGGATCGTGTCGGCGAGCAACGCGACCGAGCCCGAGATGGCCACGATGACGATCTGCGCCAACGCGGTGAGGCCCAGGGCGATAAGGCTGACCTTCACGGCCCGGATACCTGCGGCGCTAGATTCCAGGGCGCCGTCGATGCTGTCGGAGGCATCGTGGCTGTGCGGGGCGAAGACTTCCCTGAGTGCGGCTTTGACCTTGCCGCCAGTGCTCAGGGGCTCGTGGTCGTGGTCGTGCGCGTGGTGGGAGTGGTCGCTTCCGTGAGCGTGCAGGTGGGTGTCGCGGGTCATGTACCGAATCCTTTTCGCTGCGCCGCAGTAACTTCGGCGTCGGTAGTGAGGTGCAGCTCGCGCAGGTCTGCGCTGTCACGGTGATGCCCGGGTGTGCCGGGGCCGGCGTGCTCGGCGTTGAAGACGGCATCGGTCACCAACTGCCCGATGTGGTCGTTTTCCAAGGTGTAGAAGATTGTGGTGCCGTCCCGGCGAGTGCGGACCAGCCTGGCCATCCTGAGCTTGGCCAAGTGTTGGGAGACGGACGGCGCGGGCTTCCCGATGTGCTCGGCGAGTTCGTTCACTGACATTTCGCGGCCCACTAGGGCCCACAGCACCTGCACGCGGGTGGCGTCGGACAGCATCCGGAACACCTCGACGACCAGCGCAGTCTGATCGTCCGGCAGCCGCCGCCGACATCCACCGCTATCTGCGTTCATACGTAGATAGTAGATCAGATCGCGCAATGGGACAGATGACGATTGGAAGTCGCCATGCGTCATCGCAGAAGCGGTCCTATAGCCGGTACTTCCACCACCGGGACTGAGACGCAGCCCGTGATAGGGCCTGTCGAACATGCTCGCGGAGGCCCGCCGGAACGACCGGAAGGGGAACGAACTTGGGAACGAAGCGCTATAAAACCAACCCGAACGACTGAGATCCAGCGCAATGCGTACAACGCCTACGCTGGCCTGAGCTGGTCTTATGGGACACGGCGTACCTCGGTGCATCGCCGGTGCCTGTCTCATAACCCCACAGGTCGCAGGTTCGAATCCTGTCACCGCTACCAGGTAATCGGCCCCCGGCCTTCGGTTCGGGGGCCGTTTTCATTGGGTTCGGGAACACCTCTATGAGCGCGTCAGACTTCCTGACGAAGGGTCGTGTCTGTGGGTCGAGCTCCCTTGAATGTCGCCAGTACAAGACGCGGAGCCGTGCCGCCGTCGGCGCGATGAGCCATGGCGCGTTCAACAGCCGACTCGAGGTATTCGGGGAAGCGCAGCGAGTCACGCGCAAGGCGACGATGCTCTGCAACAAGGCTGTAGTGCGTTGGCCGCGCGCCGCGCTTCACAACAAACCCGCCGCGACATGAACTCAGTGATCGGTTTGGTCGTCAAGGCTTCGGGTTTGCGGAAGCGGACGGCTTGCTCTAGACCGTCAGCTCCGGAGATGGTCTGTGTGGCAGACGGAATTCATGCCGCACTGTGAACCATCCCGTGAACGTACGCATGCGTTTGGCGATTCGGCCTCTTCTTGCGCCTCCTCAAAGCATCTCGCTGGAACTGCGCCGGTGCTAGGTTCGGCTCACCGATACTGTGAAGGGGCGTCAATATGGCGGAGCAAGATTGGTCGAAACCGGCTGCGTTGGCGATCCCCGAGGAGGGCTATTTCGAATTGGAGCGGGGCCGGTTCGGCCCGGTGTTCCCGCGGACCCCGGCTTGCTACGGGTTCTCGATCATCGCCAAGGTGAAGGAGGGCCGCGAGGAGGCTGTTCGGGCGTACGGCAAGACGATCGAGGAGACGATTGCGAGCAGTCCGGATGCGCTGGCGCCACTGCGGTTGCACTACCTGCGGTGGAATCTCTTCGACATCGGATCTGGCCTGCACTTCCAGTACATGGGCATCTTCGACACCGACTTCGACAAGTACACCGAGGACGCGGTCGCGCTGTTCGGCGCGACGGGTATTACGACCATCTTCACCCAACTCGAAGGCTTCCCCGAGGATTGGAAGGAGAACCCGGACGCGTTCATCAAGTTCGTTCGTGATCACCACGTTCCCAGTTTTCTGGAGTATGGGGAGTACCCGTACGTGACGGCCGACGAGATCAAGAAGGCGCTGCGGCTCAAGGCCGCGTTTTCGACCATGCTCGACCAGATGCAATAACAGTGCTTGAGTTCGACGACATTCAGCACCTCCTGCTGACCCGCACCCCTGCGATCACCGGCCGCTACGAGTTCCTGTCCTTCGACACACCGCAGGGCGGACGGGCGTGGCTCACGGAGTTGCTCGATAAGGTCCAGTCGGCGACCGATGCCCGGGCCACGATGGACGAGTCGGATCGTTGGGTCACGTTGGCGTTCACCTGGAACGGGTTGCGCGCACTCGGCGTAGATGACGAGTCCCTTGCCAGTTTTCCCGACGAGTTCCGCGAGGGGATGGCGGCCCGGGCGGACATCCTCGGTGACACCGACGCCGCGGCGCCCGAGCATTGGGTCGGCGGGTTGGCTGGTGAGGACGTGCACGCGATCGCGATCTTGTTTTCCCGCACCGAGGAGCAGTGCAGACGCTCGATCGCGGAGCACGACAAGCTGCTGGCGCGGACCGACGGGGTGCGCAGTGTGTCGGTCCTCGATCTCAATGCGTCCCCACCGTTCAACTATGCCCACGACCACTTCGGCTTCCGCGATCGGTTGTCGCAGCCGGTGATGAAGGGATCCGGGGAGGAGCCCACACCCGGTTCGGGAGCGGCGTTGGAGCCTGGTGAGTTCATCCTGGGCTATCCCGACGAAGACGGGCCAGTCGTCAATCTTCCCCAACCGCAGGTGTTGTCGCGCAATGGAAGTTTCATGGCGTACCGGCGGTTGCAGGAGCACGTCGGGCTCTTCCGCGACTACTTGCGTGAGCGGGCCGACACCGCCGAGGGGCAGGAACTGCTGGCGGCGAAGTTCATGGGGCGCTGGCGCAGCGGCGCACCACTGGTGCTCGCCCCCGACGCCGACGATCCGGAACTCGGTGCAGATCCGATGCGTAACAACGACTTCAATTACAAGGAGATGGACCCGCTCGGCTACGCGTGTCCGCTGGGATCACACGCGCGTCGGCTCAATCCGCGCGATACCGCCCACAACATGAACCGTCGCCGCATGATCCGCCGCGGTGCAACCTATGGGCCCGCCCTTCCCGATGGTGCACCCGACGACGGAGTGGACCGTGGGATCGCTGCGTTCATCATCTGCGCGGATCTGGTGCGCCAGTTCGAGTTCGCCCAGAACGTGTGGATCAACGACAAGACCTTCCACGAATTGGGCAACGAGCACGACCCGATCTGCGGGACCCAGGACGGCGCACTGGATTTCACCGTTCCTCAGCGGCCGATCCGCAAGGTGCACAAGGGGATACCGGCTTTCACAACGTTGCGGGGCGGCGCGTACTTCTTCCTTCCCGGCATCAACGCCCTGCGCTACCTCGCCACGCTCGGCGTTTAGGAGGATCACCATGAAGGCTCGGACGTACAACCAGGCTCATATCGCTCGGGCCCACACCGGCGGCCGGCGTATCAGCATCTACTGGACGTGGAGCTATCCCTGGGAAGCTCAACGCGATCCGGCTGAAATCTACAACCGATTCTCCACCATTACCGAAGTGCGCAATGTCTTGTGGCCCGCCTACGAGACACCCGAGTACGACGCAGCGAACTTCCTGCAGGGTATCGCGGGCACCTTGGAACTCTTCCATCGCTCCGCCCTGGCGTTTCAGGACCTCGCCCAGGAAGCCACCGGACACCCGGTGGCCGTCTTCCAGCGCATCGACCAGGCCGGCTACAAGCTCCCGATCGACGAACGCATCTTGGCCGATACCGACACGCTCATGGTGTTCGGACTCGACCATCTGCTCGGCGAAGAAGAAGCCTCTCCTGACGAGATCGCCGCGATCACTGAGTGGCTCAAGCGAGAGGGCACCTGTCTGCTGCTGGCGCCGCACCACGATGTCGGCTTCACCGACGATCCCGATCAACGCCAAATGGAGTACGAGCACCACGGCGACCGCCTGGTCCCGCGCCAACAACGATTCAGCCAGTACACCCGCTCGCTGATGCGCGCGCTCGAAGTGCCCGTGCACAACATTTGGGGGTTGCGACCCGCCGTCGTGGAAGGCACCAAGGACATTGCGCCCCTGACCGGCATCCGCGACCTCGACAGCCCTGGGTTGCTCGACAACGTCACCACCTTCAACTTCCATCCGCACCTGCCGCACTACGAACTCACCGCGCCCGAAAGCGACGGACTACGGGTCCTCGGACGCCAGCGCGTCGATCCCAACCGCCCGCACCCGTTCACCGAGGCGGGCAACACCGAGTTCAATGCGCTGATCTGGATGCCGCCTGTCGCTCAGCGCGCGGGCGACATCGTCCTCATCGATTCCACCCACTTCACCACCCTGTTCGGCGGCACCGACAGCCTTCGCAACCTCTGGCACAACCTCGCCACAATGAAATGACGTGCCGTCAGTTCCAGAACTGCAGCACCTCGACGGTCGCGAAGGTGGTCAAACATGCGGCGTAGACGATCACGGCTACTGCGGCGCCACGCAGGCTGATTCGCCGACTGGCCCCGTCCACCGGGTCCAGCCAGCGGCGGCACCATGACGCCGCCGTGGGCATCAACCACCATTGCATCAGTGCCACGCTGAGAACCTGGACGAGCCACACCGACAGCCACGGCTCGGCACCCAACCCCGCGATCACCGGTGTCACGTATTTCGACATCAGCATCACCATGGGGTAAAGCACCATCAGCAGGAGCATCGCCGTCTTCCAGCTCGGTGTCATCTGTGGTTTCCCGTCCACGTTGCGCACCGTGGTGCCGAATGGGGTGGTCTTGGCGTACACCGCGAAATCCCTTGTCAGACTGGACCGCACCGGCGGCAGCACCTCGTTGCGCTGATGAGACCCCAGCCACGCCGACAACTGGGGTTCGGTGCGAAACCGGATGATCGACATCCACTGGCCCGCCGCGCCCGGCCGGAAGATGGCCGTGCCCTCATAGCCGGGGAACTGGGAGGCGGCCGCCGTCAGCGTGACGTGGGCGGCTTGGAAGTCGGCCTCCATCCCGGTGGACACGCTGGAGGAAACAATCGCCACACCGGTCGGGATCACCGCACCATCGATGACCACCAAATCCGAGGTAAGCCGATAAAATCCATGTGTCGCGGCGGCAAGCGCCAACTGCTTCCACGTCGCCCCGTCGAGCCACAGATGGAGTGAGTCCTCGGATTCGAAGGTGACGGCCACGGCCCAGTCCAGCGGGGCATCGCGGGAGATCGACGCGGCGAATGCGACGAACCCTTCCGCGTCCTCCACGGCTGATCGCACGTCGCAGATCCAACTCTCGAAGATCTCGGGGTCGGCGGCCCGCTCGAAATTCGTGACGGCCATGGCCGTCATCGCGAGCTACCGCCACCACGTCGAATCGACGGCCGGCCACGGGCTTGGGTCGCAACCTCGAGGACCATGCGCGATTCTCCTTCATCAAGGGTCAGCCACGCTGGAGTACCAGCCATTCCCAGGTTGCGCCCTCTGCGACTCGATCCGTCGTGAAATGGCCAATGCGCGCAGAGGGCTGGTGTCACGGACCTATGCACAGATTGTCGAAAACTCTGTGCCCAACCGTCGCGGTGCTGTCACCATCAGCAGATGGTCGTATGACGACCCTCCCAGGAAGCTGGCGAGTGACGTACCGGTCCGCCGCTTACCAAGTAAGCGAGGGCCGGCACGCCACGTGAAGGGAAACGCATCGTGTCCAGTTCAGCGAATCCGTTAGACGCCGTGCTGCAGTACGTCGAAGCATTCAACAATGGCGACCCGACGGCCATGGCCGCCGGCTGCGCTGACCCGATGCAAATCCTCGACGGAATGGCGCCCCACGTATGGCAGGGGCCAACAGCAGCCCAAGACTGGTGGAGTGACGTGCTCATTGAAGGCGAACACCTCGGGGCGTCGGGCTACCGCATCGCCCTTGGCGAACCCCGCCATGTCGACGTCACCGGCGATTCCGCCTACGTTGTTGTTCCCGCCACCATGACCTTCGAGTTACGCGGTCAGACCATGACACAGACTGGGTCGCTGTATACGGTCGCGCTACGCCGGATCGAGTCAGACTGGCGCCTCACCGCCTGGGCGTGGGCCAAAGGCGCCTGAACGTCGCTCCGCACCGAACGGACGGTGGCCGGAACAGCGGCATGGCGCCGCGTGATGGGAGGAGCTGTTGCGGGCCCGCTCACCCCGGGCCGACGATGGCTGGCCGGACGCCTACTGGCCGCCGCTGCGAGTGTGGAGTCAGCCGATGAGGGGGGTTCGCGTCGCGGTCATGTCGGTGAGCGCGTCCTGCATCGCTGCTTGGACGCGGGCTGCGTACTCATCGGCATCCTCGCCCTCGGATGCCGACATCGCGGGTAGTACGCGAGTGACCAGCTTGGTGGGCAGCGGAAGATAGGGCAGCAAGCCGACGGCACCGACGTTGATGCCCCAGGGAAGAGAAACGCTGATCGGGGCCGACTTCAGACGAAGGAGCTTGTCGAGCCGGAGCGCCCGAGCCAGGCGTTCCCCGCTGGAGATCACGAACAGAGACTCGCCGGCGCCCGCGGTGACGATGGGGACTATGGGAACACCCGCTTCGATGGCCAATCGGGCGAACCCGGCGCGACCGTCGAACTTGATGACGTTACGGTCGTCCCACGACTTGGCAGAGTCGATGTCGCCGCCGGGGAACACGGCGACGTGGTCACTCCGCGCGAATGCCTCTTGCGCGGATTGCTTGTCGGCGGGGCGCGCCCCGAGAGGTTCTATCAGGCTGCCGACTCTCAGCGTCCAGGCCAACTGGTGAGTGAGAATGGTGACCTCGCGCTCGAGTGCCAGCTGTTCCAGCGTGGCTGCCACCGCGAAGACGTTGAGGTCGAAGATCCCGCCGAACCCGTGATTCGCCACGAAGAGAACGGGGTCGTCTGGAGTCGTCGCCTCGGAGGTCACCTCGAGGCGGTTGTATCGACGGACGAACTCGATCGCGATGCGCCGGAAGGCAAAGGCCGCACCGCTGATCAGGTCACTGGGGGTGTCCGCGGCGCTGGTGTCCGCCTCGGCGCCCTCCTCGATTGCCGCCAGGAGTGCATCGGCAAGTCTCTCGACGTCGTTGTGGTCCTGGGACTCTGTGCCGGGCATGGGGCCTTTCGATCGTTTCCGTCCGTCGCGCTATCCAGATGATGCCGCAACGGTCGCTCACCGGATGTGCCTTGGCCGAAAGTCTGATCGACCGGTCTTCGCGCGTGTCGATCAGTGACATCGAGGGGCTGAAGCGTCCAACTCTCCATTCGGCTACACACCGTTCAGCGAGTTCGGCACACTGTCTCTGCTATGACGTCACCGAGGAATTCGTCGGCGAGCTGGTCGACGCTGGTCCCTGGGTTGCGCCCGCTCCTGAATTATCAGCGTGGTTGGCTTCGCGGCGACATACTCGCCGGCGTCACCGTGGCTGCCTATCTCGTTCCGCAGGTGATGGCCTACGCGACGGTCGCGGGCCTCCCCGCCGTAGCCGGCCTCTGGGCGGCGCTGGTGCCATTGGCCGTGTATGCATTCCTCGGGTCGTCACGGCAGCTGTCGGTGGGACCGGAATCCACGACCGCCCTCATGACGGCCACCGCGCTGGCGCCGCTGGTGGTAGGCGACCCCGCCCGCTATGCCGTGCTCGCGGCGGTGATGGCAGTCCTGGTCGGCGGGTTCTGCCTGCTGGGCGGGTTGTTGCGGTTGGGCTTTCTGGCTGACCTGTTGTCGCGGCCGGTTCTGATCGGCTACATGACCGGGGTGGCGGTCATCATGATCGGCGGACAGCTGGGCAAGGTGACCGGTGTGACCGTCGAGGGCGCCGAATTCGTGGATCAGGTGCGGAGTTTCGTCACCGGCGCCGCTGGCGCCCACTGGCCGACCATCATACTCGCCACGGCCGTGCTGGTGATGCTGCTGGCGATCGGGCGAGTGGCGCCGAAGTTCCCCGGCGCGTTGGTCGCTGTCCTGTCCGCGACTGCTGCGGTGGTGGTCTTCGCGCTCGAATCCCGGGGAATCCGGGTGGTCGGCGAGATACCGGCGGGCCTGCCGACCCCCAGTGTGCCGGTGATTCCCGCCGCAGATCTGTTGGCGATGCTCATTCCCGCGGCTGGAATCGCGGTGGTGGCCTTCTCCGACAACGCGCTGACCGCCCGCACTTTCGCGGCGCGGAAGGGCGAGAGCATCGACGCCAACGCTGAACTTCGAGCTTTGGGGATCTGCAATGTGGCGACCGGCTTGACGCACGGCTTCCCGGTCAGCTCGAGCGGCAGCCGCACTGCTCTCGGGGACGCGGTCGGTAGCCGGACCCAGGTGTATTCGTTGGTGGCGCTGGCCTCCGTGGTCGCGGTGATGTTCTTCGGACGCGGCCTCCTGGAGAACTTCCCGACCGCGGCCCTGGGCGCCTTGGTCGTGTTCGCCGCGCTCCGGCTCATCGATGTCGCAGAGTTCCGCAGGCTCGGCAGATTCCGCCGCAGCGAACTGCTGCTGGCGCTGGCCACCACCGCAGCGGTACTCGGGTTCGGCGTGCTCTACGGCGTGCTGGTGGCTATCGCGCTGTCCATCCTCGACCTCCTTCGGCGGGTGGCCCGGCCGCATGACGGCGTCCTCGGGCTGGTGCCGGGTGTGGCAGGGATGCACGATCTCGACGACTATCCCGACGCGAAACCGGTGCCCGGACTCATGGTCTACCGGTATGACGCGCCGCTGTTCTTCGCCAACGCCGAGGATTTCCGTCAACGCGCCCTTGCCGCGGTTGCGGAGAATGCGGAGGGCGTGGGTCCGATCGAATGGTTCGTGCTCAATGCGGAAGCAAATGTCGAAGTGGATCTCACCGCGGTCGATGCGCTTGACCAGTTGCGCCGCGATCTCGAGACACGCGGCATTGTCTTCGCGATGGCCCGGGTGAAGCAGGACCTGCGTGAACTTCTGGACGCCGCTGGGTTGGTCGAGAAGATCGGGGAGGACCGCATCTTCATGACCCTGCCGACGGCAGTCGAAGCCTTCCGTGGTCGCGCCACTGCACGGCCGCCGGATCAATGATCGGATCTGCGGCGCAGGACGGCTGAGGATCGCCGCCGAACCACAGCGCATGCGCCGTCTCGGACCCGGGGCTCTCAGGCGACCAACTCGAGTCAGCACCGATGCCGGCGATTGCCCATGGCGACCGCAGGTGGTCGGATACGCTCGCCCGATGGCGTCGCTCCGAGGTGGATCGCGCATTGATGACGTGACGTCGGCGTAGGGATCCCACATGGTCCGCCCTCGGTCTGTCAGACGCGTCCTCGCCGACTTCCGTTGGGCGTGGCTCGGATTCGCGGCGCTCGTGGCGTTCGTGCTCGGCTGGGTGGGCTACTCGGACCACCTCACCGAACTGTACGTCGAGGGATCCGCCAAGCATCCTCCCGTGGCAACCGACATCGCCTACAACACCTTCAAGCTGTTCCTGGGGGGATCGCCCGGCGCGACGGCGTTGCCGGTGACGCTGGAGATCGCCCGGATCCTCGCCCCGGTCGTGTCCGGGTACGCCGCGCTGAGCGGATTGGCCCTGCTGTTTCGCGACCGAATGCAACAACTGCGCATCCCGCTGATGCGGGGACACGTCGTCGTCTGCGGACTGGGCTATGTCGGCACCCTGTTCGTGGACCGCCTGCGGCGGGCCGGCTACCGGGTCGTCGTCGTCGAGCTGGACCCGGCGAATCCGCAGTTGCAGGTGTCCCGGAGCTGGCGCAGTCCCGTCATCGTGGGCGACGCGCGACTGGAAGCCACCTTGCGTGAGGCCGGCGTGGATCGCGCGGACCGTCTTCTCGCGGTCTGCCCGGACGATTCGGTGAACACCGAGATCGTTGCTGTCGCGCGGCGACTCGTCACCGGCCGGCGTCGCGGTCCGCTGCGATGCCTGGCGCGGATCGACAACCCCGAGCTGTGCCGGTTGTTGCGGGTACAGGAGGCGAACCTGTCCGCCGGATCGCCGTCATCGCTCGACTTCTTCAACCTCGAGGAGATCAGCGCGCAGTTGTGCCTCGATGAGTTCCCGATCGCAGTCGGGGAGTGCGACCGGCCGCACATCCTGGTCAGCCGACTCGACGCGGTAGGCACGTGGTTGGTGAAACACGCGGCGTGGAGCTGGTATTCGGACCGGAAGGACGACACGCCGCTATGGGTCACGGTCGTCGACGATCAGGCCCGGGACCGCATCCAGGGGCTGCTCGACCGGTATCCCGCACTCGAATCGACGTGCCGGTTCATCGAGTCGTCGATGTCGGTGCGTGATCTGGACCGACTCGACGCGATGCAGGCCGAGGCGGGAGCGCCCCCTGTCACGCGTGCCTACGTGAGTGCGTATCGCGACGAGGACGCGATCGAGGCCATGTTGAGGCTGCGCCACGACGTCGGCCCGGCGGTTCCGATGGTCGTCGTGTTGTCGCGGACGGACGGAGTGGCCCGATTGATCACCGACGCCACCGCCAGCGGCGAGCTGACGCACGTCAATGTGTTCCCGGCGCTGGAGCGAACGTGCACAGCCGAATTCGTCGCAGGCGGGTCGTTCGAGCGGGTTGCCATCGCCATCCACGATCGCTGGCGCGCGGGGCAGCTCGCCGTTGGGAAGGACGCGCCGCCCTGGTCGGAGCTCGACGAGTCGCGCAGGGAGTCCAACCGGGCCCAAGCCCGCGACATGCCGGTCAAGCTGCGCAGCATCGGATGCAGCATCGCGCCGCTGCATGACATCGGCGCACCGGCATTCGAGTTCACCGACGCGGAGTTCGAGATGCTCGCCGTCGCGGAGCACAAGCGCTGGGTCACTGAACGCCTGGAGTCGGGCTGGCGTCCGGGTCCCAAAGACGTCGAGCGCAAGACCACGCCGTATCTGGTCCCGTTCGACGAACTGCCGGACGACATTGCCGATCTTGACCGCGACGCGGTGCGTCAGATCCCTGACGCACTCGCCCTGGTCGACCTCAAGGCCGTCCGGTCCGTCAACGGGCCGGCGCACGTCCCACAGCCGACGCTCGTCGGCGACAATCGGCTACCAGGGCCTCGCTAGTCGTTGGGGACCGGCAGATCAGGGCAGACCTTGATGTAGTCCAGGTCGGGCGAGACCCACTCGTTCCACTGCTTGTGGCTCATGTTCTGAGTCAGTTTGTCGCACAACTCTTTGGACCCGGCAACGGCCGGCCAGACTCGGACGGTTCCGTCTGCGCTGCCCGAGATGATGCGCCGACCGTCAGGACTGAACACCACGCTGTTCACGTTGTCGGTGTGCGCGGTCAACGCATCACCCAGCTGCTGGCCGGACTCGACGTTCCACAACCGGATGGTCTCGTCGCGACTGGCAGAAGCAAGCGTGCGGCCGTCCGGGCTGTACGCCAGAGAAACGCCCCTGTCCTCATGGCCTTCCATCGGCTGACCGACGATGTCGAGCCCGTCGGCATCCAGCACCTCGATGAATCCGTCGACACCGGCGGCCGCGACGCGGCGCCCGTCGGGGCTGAAGGTCACGGCCCACACGATCCGCCGCGCCTCGCCGATCGTGGTGGCCGCGACCAATTGCCTTGTGTTGGCGTCCCACAACCGCACGGACCCGGTGTTGTCACCCTCGTCACCGCCGGAAACGATGCGGTTCCCGTCCGGACTGAACGCGACACTGTTCACCCGTTCGCCGTGTCTGTGCGGCTCACCGACGGGACGGAACGTCTTGACATCCCACAACTGGACGGTGCCATCGCGGTCGCTCTCTATGCCGACCGACGTGTCGCCACCGCCGATGGCCAGACGGCGTCCGTCGGGACTGAACGCCACGCTCGTCAGTGGCCCCTGCCCAGGGTCGATCGGCGCACCGACAGCCATGCCGGTGCTTGCGTCCCACATCCGGACGAAGCCGTCGGCGCCGGCGATTGCCAGGCGCCGCCCGTCCGGGCCGAATGCGACGCTGGACAGCGGCCTGTCACTGACGACGAGCGGGTTTCCGACCGGGCGGCCGTTGGCCGCGTCCCACAGGCGCACTGTGCCGTCGTCGCCGGCCGATGCGATGCGTTCACCGTCGGGGCTCACCGCCACGCTGGTCACGCCTCCGATGTGGCCGAACAATGGCCGACGTATGCCGACATCCCACAATCGGATCGTCCCGTCCTGCGATCCCGAGAGGAGCCGCGTTCCGTCGGGACTGAACGACAGCGTCCACACACCACCCTTCTGCCCCAGCATGGGCGCACCCAGCATTCGGCGAGTGTCGGCGTCCCACAGCCGCACCGCACCGTCGCCGCTGCCGGAGGCGAGCCGGTGACCGTCGGGGCTGAACACCACGCTGAGTACCCGGCTCCCGCGTGCGGCAAGGGGTTCGCCGATCGGCCGCCCGGTTCCGGCGTCCCACAAACGCACATCCCCGTCGCCGCCCGCGGAGGCGATGCGGCGGCCGTCCGGGCTGAACGCCACATCGATCACTTCGCCGGCGTGACCGGTCAGCGAAGGCCCGGACTGTTTGCCCGTCTTGACGTCCCACAACCTCAGCGTTCCGTCGGCATTCCCGGTGACGATGCGCCGGCCGTCGGGACCGAACTCCACGCTGATGACCCTGTCCGGGTGTTTCAGCGGTTGGCCGATGGGCATGCCGTTCTTGGTATTCCACAGCCGCACGGTGCGGTCTATGCTGCCGGATGCAAGCATCTGCCCGTCCGGACTGAACGACACCGCCCACACCTGGTCCTGATGGCCTGTCATCGGCTGACCGATGGGTTGCCCGGTGTCTGCGTTCCACAGCCGTACGGTGAGATCGTCGCTGACGGAGGCGATTGTGTGACCGTCGGGACTGAAGGTGGCGCCGTCGATCCACTTGGTGTGTCCGACCAGGTCCGGTCCCAGCTGAAGGCCGGTCTGAGCGTCGTACAAGCGCAATGTCCCGTTGTCCCCGCCTGCGACGAAGCGGCGACCGTCAGGGCTGAAGATGGCTCCGAAGACGCCCATCGCCGGGTCGATCAGCTTGAGGGTGTTGAACGTCTCGACTCCGACGGAGTACATGTTCTGGTCGAATGTGTTCGGAGAGAGCGCGTTCGCGGCGAGTAGCTCCATCAGGGCCCGTGCGTCACTGCCCGGCCTGCTGCCGTTCAGCATGCTGTCGGCATCGGAGGCCAGCCGCACGCTCGTCGCCTGGCGGAACCGGTCTTGTGCCTGATGGCGAGCGCTGGTGGCATAGACGAGCCCGACGACGGCAACAACGGCGACCACCGCGGTCATGGCGAGAACGGCACGCAGGATGCGTGATCGCTTGCGGAGATCGATCGTGTGCGCCTCGGCCTCCGCTTGCCGTTCCTGCGCATGACGTAATTCGGCGTGGCGGCGTTCTTCCTCCGCGGCCACCCGCTCGTTCTCGCTCTGCCGAGAGGCGTCGAGGTACTCGCGCACCGGCTGCATGCGTTGGATGAATGTGGGAGAGCTCACCACGGTTTCGGCATCCGTGAGACGGGTTCCGGAGAGAAGCCATGCCGCATCTCTGTTGTTGGTCTTCCACGCTGTGTCGGCGCGCTCGACGTCATCGGCGACCTGCAGTTCGTGCCGCTGCTCGCGAAGCCACTTCGCCAGCTCGTCCCACTGTCGCAGAAGGCTTTCCAACGCGACCTCGACCACCACGTGGTCATCGCGCCGGTCCTTGACCAGCAGTCGTTTGGCGACCAGCCGGTCGATCAGTGGTCTGCTGTCCTCCGGTAGGTCGTCATAGCGGGCCATCCGCCGAAGGGGCTGGTCGTTCTTGGGGTTCACCGTGGCCAGCCACGGGATGAAAGCAGATCGCAGACAACCGAGTTGAACGTTCCGTTCGTCGGGGTCGGTCGCGAGGACCTCGTCGATCTCGGTCTGGACGACGCGGCGCATCCCACCCATTGCCTCGTACTGCTCCACCGTCAGTTCACCGGTCGAGCCGTAGTCGGCGTACAGGCGCGCCAACGTCAACGACAGCATCGGCAGTGTGTCGGCGCCCTCGGCGGCGTCGGCGAGAAGCATGTCCACCAGGGCGGGCGAGATCGCGAGGCGACGTCCCCCTTCGGTGGCGCGCGCAGCGGGGCCTGTGATCACTTCCTTGAACTGGTTGGGCGGCATCGGCTTCAGGTCGTCGAAAACCCTCGATTCGAGACCGGCCAATTCAGGATGGGTCTGCATGATCTCGAACCGGTCGGTCCGGATGGTCGCCACCACGACCAGGTTCAGAGGCCGAGCGTCGGTGCGTGCCGTCAGCCGCCTGAGCAGCGACAGCAGCTCGCCACCCTGCGCTCCGGCGTCCGCGGAGAACAATTCCTCGGCTTGATCCAAGGGGAGGATCAAAGTCGGAGGGGCGGGTTTCTCATCGCCGCGAACCGGATCGGGCAACCGGTCGGCCGCCGCCCGCTGGATGTCGAGCAGTAATTCGCGCAGGCGCTCGATGTCGTCGGTGCAGGCGGTCTTGATGTCGCCGAGACTGGGTGTCGACATGCCCATCCTGTCCCGGGCGTTCCAGATGGCCGCTGCCAGTCCGGTGGCTCCGGTGAGCGCGTTGCGGCCGGGCCGCACGGTGCCGAGCAGAGTGAAACGACGGTCCTCGCGTGCCAGGCGCGGCAGCAGACCCGCGCGGAGGAACGAGGACTTGCCCGCTCCGGACGGCCCCAGAATCACGAACAGCGACTTCGTTTCTGCCAGTCTCATGCCGCGGAGTTCGTCGAGCCCCCTCACGATTGGCGCATCGCGGCCGACGAACACCGCCGCGTCGACTTGTTCGAACGGCTCCCAACCGCGATACGGGGCCCGGTTCACGTCCTCCGGTGGAGGCCAGACGAAGGAATTCGCGCTGATGCCGGTCCCGCGGATCGCGTCACGTAACCGGTAAAGCCCTTTGGTGGCGAACAACACCGGCGGTCCGCTGCCGATGTCAATGGGGGTCATGTCACTCTCGCCGAAGAGGTCGCACCGCTGCCACTCCGAGGTGAGATCGTCACCGACCGAAGGCTCGATTCGAGCACACAGGATCTGCTTGTTCAGATTCTCCGCAACGCGGTACTCGGTCTTGCACTCATGGGACGCTTCCCAATTTGCGGACAGCAGGCAGACCACGGCCTCACATCTGGCGCTGGCCTGCTGCAGCCGGTCCTTCCATCGCTCTCCAGGCCGCAGCCCCACCTCTGGGTCGATGTCGAGGAAGATCTCGGTCGCCAGCGCAGGCTCCTGGCCCACCATCCAGCGCTTCAGGGCCAACGCCTCTCGCGCATCGAGACTGGAATGGCTGAGGAATATCCGCGACATGTGATCCTTGGGTTAGCTCGGAGGTTAAACCTCCCTGTCGAAGCGTGAAGTTGCTTTGCGGGAAATCGTCGTCAGCGTCAGCGGCGGGATTAGCCTCAACCTATGACAGCTGACGGTGCGGGAAGCGCCCCCACGCCGGGCACAGCGAAGCCGCACCACGGATCGGTCGCCGGCAGGCTCAACTGGCTACGCGCCGCGGTTCTGGGAGCCAACGACGGAATCGTCTCGACAGCGGGAATCGTCGTCGGGGTCGCTGCGGCCTCCGCCGACCGCGGACCACTGTTCACCGCCGGCCTTGCCGGGTTGGTGGCCGGGGCGCTGTCGATGGCGGTCGGCGAGTACGTGTCCGTCAGCACTGCCCGCGACACCGAACGGGCGGTGCTCGACCGAGAAGAACAAGAACTGCAACAACAGCCGGACGCCGAGCTGGATGAACTCGTCGGGCTGTACGAGGCACGGGGGCTGTCGCCGCAGACGGCGCGTCAGGCCGCCGCCGAACTGACCGCCTTCGACCCGCTCGCCGCGCACGCGGAGGTCGAATTGCGCATCGATCCGGAGAACCTGACGAATCCGTGGCTGGCGGCGTTCTCATCCGCGGCGTCGTTCACCGTCGGCGCCCTGCTGCCGTTCCTCGCGATCCTCATTCCGCCGCCGACCGCCCGGATACCGGTCACCGCCGTTGTGGTCCTGATCGCACTGGCGGTCACCGGCTGGCTGGCCGCCCGGCTCGGCGGCGCGAAACCGTTGCGCCCGATCCTGCGCGTGACCGTGGGCGGCGCGCTCGCGATGGTCATCACCTTCGGTATCGGCCACCTCGTCGGCGTGATGATCGCATGACGCCGGCCCAGATGCCTGGCACCGGCGCAGGATCCATGCCGGAGAACCTGGCATTCGGGGCCGCGCTGAGCTCACTGTCGTTCTTCTGCACCGCGGTGATGAGTGCCCTGGTGAGAGCCACCGAAGACCTCACCTCGACAGCCGTCATCCTGCTGTTCCAGAACCTGATCTGTCTTCTGTTCATCATCCCGGTCACCCTCCGTCGCGGTTGGGCCTCGCTGCGCACCGGCAAGATCGGCCTTCACGTGCTGCGCGCGGTGACCGGAACGGCTGCCTGGTATGCGCTCTTCGTCGCCATCACGCTGATGCCGCTGACGAACGCGATCCTGCTCACGTTCAGTGCGCCGTTGTGGATGCCGGTGATCGCCTGGGCGGTCCGGCGCCAACGTGTTTCGCGGGCGACATGGGTCGGCGCCGCGATCGGCTTCGTCGGCGTGGTGTTCGTATTGCAACCCCATCACCAGGATTTCAACGTCGGCGTCGTCTACGCGCTGGCGGGTGCGTTCTTCCTCGCGGTGGCGCTGATGTCCGTGGGGTGGCTGGGGACTACCGAGCCGGCGCCCAGGATCCTGTTCTACTACTTCCTGTTCGCCACCATCCTGGTCGCGCCGTTCGCGCTGGTCGACTGGGAACCGTTCGGGGCGGAGGCGTCGATCTACCTGGTCGGTATCGGGCTGACCCTGCTCGTCGGCCAGGTGTTCATCGTCCTTGCCTACCGCTACGCGTCGGCGGTCAAGGTGGGCCCCTTCATCTACACGGTCATCGTGTTCACCGCCCTGATCGACTGGGTGCTCTGGGACCGGGCGCCGACCTTGTTCGTCGTCCTTGGCATGGTTCTGGTGATCGGCGGCGGCATCGTCGCGATCCGCAAGAAGCCCGAGCCGACACCAGTGGACACGTAGCCGCGGCGACGATGACAGACACAGCGCAGGCAGATCCCGACCCGGCTCGCGGTGCGCGCACGCAAAGCGCCGGGCCGCCGCGACGGGTGATCACCGTCGCCGTGCTCGCCCAGGCCGTCGAGTACTTCGACTTCTTCGTCTTCGCGACCGCCTCGGCGATCTTCCTCGGCCCGCTGTTCTTCTCGCAATTGAGCGGCACCGCAGCCACTCTCGCCGCCTTCGGCACCTTCGCTGTCGGGTTCGTGGCCCGCCCGCTCGGCGGCGCGGTCGCCGGTCACTTCGGCGACCGGTACGGCCGCAAACCCGTCCTCGTCGCGTCGAACCTGTTGATGGGCATGAGCACGTTCGTGATCGGCCTGCTGCCCACCGCGGCCGCGATCGGTTGGGCGGCGCCTGCGGTCCTGATCGCGATGCGGATTCTGCAGGGCTTCGCACTCGGCGGTCAGTGGGGCGGCGCGTCGCTGTTGCTGACGGAAGGTTCTCCTGCCGCGCGTCGGGGGTTCTTCGGCAGCTTCGTGCAGATCGGGGCGCAACTGGGCCTCATCGGCGGGCTGTCGAGCTACTTCGTTCTGTCGCTGGCGTTCTCGGACCAGCAGATGCTGTCGTGGGGATGGCGCATTCCCTTCCTGAGCGGCATCGTCATGGTGGGGATCGGCCTCTACATCCACCGCACCATCGAGGACACTCCGATGTTCCGCCGTCTCGAGGCCGAGCGTTCCGTGCGCCCGGCCGTTGCCACGCAGCCCGCGCCGATCGTCCGCGTCGTCAGGGAACACTGGCGGACGATCCTGCTCGCCGGCGGGGCGTTCGTCCTGCCGAACGCGGTCGTGTTCATCATCGTCTCGGGCATGCTGAACTACGGCGTCCAGGCTCTCGAACTCCGCAGGGACGCAGTACTCGGCGTGATTCTGGCCGCCTGCGTCTGCCCGTTGTTCTGCATCCCGTACTTCGCCCACCTCAGTGACCGGTACGGCCGGCCGCGCCTGTTCCTGCTCGGAGCGCTGGGAGTGGCGGTCTGGGCGTGGCCGATGTTCGCCCTGATCGACACGGCCAACCTGTGGCTGATGCTGGTCGCGCTCGTCGTGTGTTTCGTCGGGCACTCGATGATGTTCGGCCCGCAGGTGGCGCTCTACTCGGAGCTGTTCCCGACCGAAGTGCGCTACTCCGGAGCATCACTGGGTTATCAGGTAGGCACCGTCTTCGGCGGTGGCCTCGCTCCGTTGGTGACGGCGTCGCTGCTCGCGGCCACCCACACCAGCTGGTCGGTGGCCGGCTACATCGACGCGCTCGCCGTCATCAGCGTCACCTCTATGCTGCTGTTGCGGCGGCAGGCCGACGCCGGCGCGAACGAATTGCAGTGATCACACCCGGAGCAGCCGCAATCGCTGAGCCTCCGCATGGTCTGAACCCTGTGTCACCGGTCGTGCAGCAGGGGTTCGAGCAGCGCCATCTCCGCCAGGCTCACCCAGGATGGGTTGGCCTGCTGCGGCGAGCGGAACACCTCCATCGAGCGCAGACCGGGCACCGCGGAGAGTTCGTCGACGGTGAGCGGCGCGGTGAACAGCGGAATGTCCACCGGCACATGCAATTGCCCGTCCTCGTCGGAAACCTCGCCGGCAATCCGGCCGGCTCCCCAGATCCCTCGCCGGGCGTGCGCCGACACCCAGAACAGCACGCGGTGACCAGGCCGGATGAGTGCCGACCGGTAGTTGTCAGCCACGCACCAGACCGGCTTCGCCCGGCCCGCTGCGCGCATGGGTTCCACGGGAGTCCTGTGCGGGTTGCACTTGATCACCCAGGCCCCCAGCGTCTCCGGGGTCACGCTGCGTCGCACTGTCAAGCGGTCAACCGATGCTCGCGCGGATCGTCTGAGCGACCAGGGCGGGGTCGTCGATCATCGGCACATGCCCCACGCCCGCCAGCACCACGAACGTCGCCTGCGGCAGGCGTTCTCGCGCGATGACGCCGTTGACGTCGACGGGGAACACCCTGTCGCGTTCGCCCCATGCCAGCGTGACCGGGCACGGCAGCGGGTCGAGGGGCGCGACGGCTTCCGGGGTGCCGAGCAGGTCGGCCGCGACCGCGCAGCCGAGCACGTCGTCGATCGCGGCGACGGCCTGCTCGTGGGAGAGCCGATCTGCGCGAGACGCGATGTCGCGGAAGGCAAGCCGCCGCGCGAGACCTGATCGCAAGGTGACCGACGACAGTGGCCGCGGTAACCGGCTCATGGTGACGGTCCGCCGGACGCGTGCGGTCGACGCGGAGTGCGAGCGCTGACCCACGGTCCAGAAGCCCGCCGGCGAGAGGGCGCACACACTCGCCGCCCGTCCTCTGCGCGCGAGTTCGACGGCCATCCAGCCGCCCATCGAGTTGCCGGCGATGTGCGGCCGGTCGAGTCCGCGCTCGTCGAGGTAGCGTTCCGCGGCATCGACGGTGTCGGCGATGGTGGCGGGGCGCCGCCGTGCCGCGGGTCCGCCGCGGTGTCCGGCGGCGGTGGGCGCGTGGATCTCGAAGTCCGCGTCGAGCAGCGGTGTCACGTCCCGCCAGGCCGCGGCGGACATCGTGACGCCGTGCAGCAGCACCAGGGCGGGCTTGTCGGAACTCATCGCGGCTACTTTTCCACTGCGCCCGCGATGGCGCGACGAGAGGTTGTCAGCGCTTCACGAGAGTGCGCGGTCTCGCGCAGCTGACGCCGGCGACCTGCGGCGCCTCGATGGTTCGCCGCTCGAGACGCAGGTCGTGCTGTATCCGCCGGCCGAGCACCCGGGCGTCGCGCCTGGTCACGGCGCGGTTGCGGTCCACCAGGAGATCGAGTTGCTCCCAGCTGAGACCGTCGAGGTCACCGTCTGCGTCATGCGTGGCCACTACGACGGAACCCCGCAACAGGGGGACGGTCTTGGCGGTGAAATCGGTGGTGGCCAGGAACAGTTCGGTGGCCGCCCGATTGACGCGGCGCTGGCACCGGCTCGCCGACGGACTGAACCAGAAGTCGAACTGCCGATCGGCACTGGTCAGGCTGTGCAGGCCCTGGTCGTGGACGAGACGCTCGACATCGGCCCTGGTGTAGGCCCGGGTCTCATAGACGGTGCCGCGGGTGCTGAAGTAGAGAATTGTGTTCATCCCGATGATCCATTCGACTCTTTCTCGCCGTTGACAGCGGTGCGGAAGTCCCGCCCACTGTTACTGGAGTTACCCGTGTGACAACTGGGACAAACTCTGATAACGAAATCGGCACGAAAATCATTCCGGGGGTTGAATACGGCCCGGGCTCCTGACGGTGCCGACTCGCCGACGCTCGGCGCGTGAGAATGGCATGCGTGCCGATCGGACCGGGTGATTTCGCGTTGACCCGGGACGAACTGCGGGCGGTGGCCCGCTACGCGGCCGAGAGCGCGCAGGAGGTCCTGGCCATCTTCGAGGACGGCGATCCGCACGACCGAAGGCCCCGCGATGCGATCGCGGCCGCCTGGGCCTTCGCCGGCGGCGCTCCGCGAACGGCCCTGCCGCGAGTGGCCTCGCTCGACGCCCATCGTGCGGCCAGGGAGGCGGTCGACGAGGCCGCGCGTCATGCTGCGCGCGCCGCAGGCGACGCGGCGTCCGCGGCCTACCTCCATCCACTCGCCAAGGCGACCCAGGTCGGCCACATCCTGCGTGCCGCTGCGAATGCGGCGCGGGCGGCTGAGCTGCGGGCGGGGGATGACGCCACCGCGGCCGACGCGATGATCGAGCGGGCACGGGCGCGCGCCACACCCGTGGTGATCGACGTTCTGTGCCGGTATCCGTCCGCCCCGGCCGGCGCCAGTCGGACCGCACACCTCATGACTGCCCTCGACGAGGCGCTCCGCGGGCAATAGTTCAGCCTTGACTTATATAAGTGCTAGTTTTATCTTCGGGACTGTGCATGCGTTCGACGTTCTCGGAGACCCGGTGCGTCGCCGCATACTCGAACTGCTCGCCGACGGTGAGATGCCTGCGGGTGAGATCGGTCTCGCCATCCGTCGGGAGTTCGCCATCACCCAGCCGGCGGTGTCGCAGCACTTGAAAGTGCTGCGGGACAACGGCTTCACGACGGTGCGCCCGGAGGGCCAGCGCCGACTCTATGCCGTGAACGGCGCCGCGCTGCGCGACGTCGACGAATGGCTCGACACGTTCCGGCGATTCTGGGCGCCGCGCCTGGATGCGCTGGCTACCGAGATCGCACGTGGGAAACGACAACGACGAGGGAAGACATCATGATTGACGTCGATCATCAGATCAATGCCGTGCGGCGCACCGTCGGCGACACGGTGCACGACGCGGGGGAGGCCCGCATCCTGACCATCAGCCAGGCCTACGACACCGACCAGGCAGACCTGTGGGACGCGGTGACGAACATCGAACGCATCCCGCGATGGTTCCTGCCGATATCCGGCGACCTGTCCCTCGGCGGCACCTACCAGTTCGAGGGGCATGCCGGCGGCAAGATCCTCACCTGCGATCCGCCCGAGAACTTCACGGCCACCTGGGAATACGGCGACAACGTCAGCTGGATCGACGTCCGCGTCACCAGCGAGGGCCCCGGTCGGGCCCGGGTGGTGCTCGAGCACATCATCGCCGCCGACGACGACAACTGGCGGGAGTTCGGGCCCGGTGCGGTCGGGATCGGCTGGGACTCGATGCTGCTCGGTCTGGCGATGCACCTGAGCAGTGGTGAGTCCATCGACCCCGCCTTCGGGCAGCAGTGGCTGGCCACCGAGGACGGCCGCCGCTTCCTGCGGCTGTCGAGCGAGGACTGGTACACCGCGGACGTCGGCAATGGCGCGGATGCTTCGGCGGCGCGCGCCGTGGCCGACCGGTGCCTGAAGGCCTACCTGGGCGAGGAGTAGGGTCGCGGCAACGCCGGATGCAGTTGCACTTCTTGAGCTTTGACCACGAAATGCACCGTCTTGCCGGGCTCGATGTCGAGGTCGGCCGCCGCGGCCGCGGTGATGTCGGCGGCCAGGCCCGTGCTCCCGTCAGGTTGTTCGGCCCCCCGGATCCGAACGGCCGTGCCATGGATGTCGACCTCGGCGATCGTCACGGCGATGACGTTGCGCGGGCTGGCGTGCGGCGGTTCGAGGTGGACGGCGACCGCACCGGGCCGGAACAGCGCGATGGCGCCGGCGCCCGGCTCGACGTCGCCGATCCCGCGGACGTCGGCGCCCCATGATGTGCGGATCACCCCGGGTTCGGTGACGACGCCCGGGACGAGGTTGACCCCCGCGATCCTGGCCGCGAAGTCGCTGCGAGGCGCGGTGAGCACGCGACGGGCCGGACCGCTCTCCACCACCCGGCCGTTCTCGATGACGACGATCCTGTCGGCGACGGCCAACGCGTCGAGCACGTCGTGGGTGACGATGATCGCGGTACGGCCCGCGTCACGGAGCATCTCGCGCAGCAGCCGGCGCAGCGCCGGAGCGGCGGCGACGTCGAGCGCAGCCAGCGGTTCGTCGAGCAGCAGCAGTCGTGGTTCGGCGGCAAGCGCGCGGGCGATGGCGATCCGCTGCGCCTGCCCGCCCGAGAGCTGGGCAGGCTTACGGTCGGCGAGATCGGTGGCGTCGACGGCGTCCAGCCAGCGGCGGGCGGTGGCCCTCGCCGCCGACCGGGACTGCCCACTGCAGCGCGGCCCGTAGGCGACGTTGGCCTCGACGCTCAGATGCGGGAACAACAGCGGCCGCTGCGTGAGCATCGCGACGTGGCGGGCGTGAGCCGGGACGAAGGTGCCTGTCTGAGTGTCGGTGACGACGGTGCCGCCCAGTTCGATCCGTCCGTCATCGGGCCGCAGCAGGCCCGCGATCATCAGCAGCAGGGTGGACTTGCCGACCCCGTTGGGGCCGAGCACCGCAAGGACTTCGCCGTCGCCCAGAGCCAGGTCGAGGTCGACGCCGCGTCCTGTCAGGCGCGCATCGACGCGCACGCTGCTCACAGTCGGCCCGTCAGGCGGCGGCCCGCCGAGGCGATGACGATCACCGCGGCGACGACGATGAGCAGCAGCGACAGCGCGACGGCAGCGTCGGCGTCGGTTTCGCGCTGGAGGTAGATCTCCAGCGGCAGGGTCCGGGTCACGCCCTGCAGTGAGCCGGCGAACGTCAGCGTGGCGCCGAACTCGCCCAGCGAGCGCGCGAAGGCGAGCACTGCGCCCGACACCAATCCGGGAAGCACCAGCGGCAAGGTCACGGTCCGCAGCACCGTGGTGGGCCGGGCGCCGAGCGTGGCGGCGATGTGTTCGTAGCCCGTCCCCGCCGAACGCAGCGCACCCTCCAGGCTGACGACGAGAAAGGGCAGCGACACGAACGACTGGGCGAGCACCACGGCTGAGGTGGAGAAGGCGATCCGGATACCAAGCAGGTCGAGTTGCTGGCCGAGCAGACCCTGCCTGCCGAACGTGTACAGCAGCGCGATGCCGCCCACCACCGGTGGCAGCACGAGCGGAAGCAGCACCAGCGCGCGCAGCACCGACTGACCCGGGAAGCTGCCACGAGCCAGGACGAGCGCCATCGGGATGCCGAGCAGCACGCAGACCGCGGTGCTCGCCGTCGCGGTCTGCAGGCTCAACAGCAGTGCCGCACGCGAGGATTCGGAGGTGATGAGCGGTATGAAGTTCGCCCAGTCGATCTCGAGCAGGATCGCCACAAGCGGCACGATGACGAAGAGCGCTCCCGCGGCGGCGGGGAGGTAAACCCAGGCCGGCAGCCCGACCTGGATCAGCCCATTTGTCCGCCGCGTGGTGGTCACGGCGCGGCGAAGCCCGCTGCCGCCAGGGCTTCCTGGCCTGCCGGACCGGTGACCAAGTTGACAAATGTCTGTGCTGCAACCGGATTCGGCGAGTCTTCGAGGACGGTGATCGGGTAGGTGTTCACCGCGTCGCCGGCTTCGGGAAACGGGATCGCGGTGACGTCGTCGCGCGCGCCGACGGCATCGGTGACGTACACCAGACCCGCATCGGCCTGGCCGGAGGTGACCTTGCCGAGCACGTCGGTCACGGCGGACTCCTCGCTCACCGGGGTCAGGGTGACGCCCGTCGCCCGCTCGACCTTCTCGGTGGCCGCGCCGCAGGGCACCTGCGGTGCACACACGACGACCTGCGTTCCGGGCTTGGCGAGGTCTGCGAATGTCGTTATGCCCGTCGGGTTCCCGGGCTGCGTGACAATGGTCAGGCTGTTGGTGGCGAAGTTGACCGGCTCACCGGCCACCAGGCCGGCGTCGACGGCCTTGGTCATGTTGTTCACGTCGGCGGAGGCGAAGACATCGGCGGGTGCGCCCTGCGTCAGCTGGGTAGCCAGATCCGATGAGCCGGCGAAGTTGAACGCGACGGTGGCCCCGGGATTCTCGCGTTCGAACCGGGCGCCGAGTTCGGTGAATGTCGCCGTCAACGATGCCGCGGCGAACACGGTGATCGGCGCGCCTGCGCTTGTGGAGGACGAGTCGGTCTGCGACGACGAACACGCCGCGACGAGCGCCACAGCGCTCAGCGTCGCGGCGATGGCGAGGATCGACCTCATGACGTACCTGCGGGAGTCTCGACGATCACGTTGGTGGCTTTGACGACCGCGACGGCGAGCACGCCGGGTTCGAGGCCGAGTTGGCGGGCCGATTCGGTGCTCATCAGGGAGACGACCGTGAACGGTCCGCATTGCATCTGCACCTCGCACATCACCTGGTCGGCGGTCACCTTGGTGACGAGCCCGACGAACCGGTTCCGCGCCGAACTGCCCACACCGAGGGGGTCCGGTGGCGGCGTCGCATGTTCGCGGGCGAATTCGGCCAACGCCTTGCCGTCGATGACCTTGCGGCCGGTCTCGTCCTTGTGCGACGCGAGGCTGCCGCTGTCGATCCAGCGGCGGACGGTGTCGTCGCTGACGCCGAGGATCACCGCGGCGTCCTTGATCTTCATTGCCGGCACGTCGTCACCCACTGGTCGAATGCAGAACCGCAGCTGCGGCTATTTCACCGTTATTCAACCATGAATGCGGAGATGCACCTCCGGTCTGTACGCAGACACGTAGAGGCCCCTTACCGGCATGTCACCAGCGGCCGTCGCGGACGACGTCGTCGAACGGGCGGCGATCCGGTGTGGTGATCGGCGCCAGCGGGCGGTCGGCGGGATATCCGATACCGAGCAGATACGCGACGATGCGGTCTTCGGGCACACCCAGGATGGCGCGGGCTTTCTCCTGATCGCCGACCGAGGAATGTCCGGTGCCGATGCCGAGATCGGTCGCCGCGAGCATCATCGCCATCGTCGCCTGCCCGAGGTCGTACTGGTCGAGGGTCTTGCGACGCTCCTCTGGCGGCACCGGCGCGACGAGCGCGATGGCAGCGGGCGCCGACGCGATGTGACCCGCGCCCTGCCATACCGTCGACAACTCCTGCAGCGTCGCAGGGTTGGTGACGACCACGAACTCCCACGGCTGACGATTCCTCGCCGACGGTGACCGCCACCCGGCCTCGGCGATGCGCCGCAGCGCCTCCTCGGGCACCGGGTCCGGTCGGTAGCTCCTGACGTTACGTCGGGCGCGCAGCGCATCCCAGGTCTCCACGTGGTCCTCCGTTCGTCGCGACCACCACACCATCTCAGATACGGAAACAGCCTGGCTTATGTATGGACTGACAGCGGACGGGACGACGCGACACCTCAGTCCAGGTCGGCGAGAACCTTTCGGGCGGCCTCGAGTTCGGCCTCGAGGGCGGCGACCCTGGCGGCCTGCTGGGCACGCGCCTCTTCGATGACCTCGTCGATCGGGGCGGAGAGATCGTCGTGCAGTTCCCTCGCGGCGCGAGAGACCGCGGCAGCCGCGACGGCGAGGTCACGCACCAGGTAGCTGCTGCCCCGCTTGAGTTCCGCGCTCCATTCGCCGTCGGCGGTACCGGTGACGGTGAGGGTGAGCTCGAGCGTCTTGGATCTCTTCGTCGCCTTCTTGGCCGGCGCCTTCTCCGGCTTCCCCGCAGGAGGCTCAGCAGCGACCAGGACCTCGGGAGTGTCCGAGGCGGTCGGCAACGCATCTTCTGCCAGAGTGTCTACGGTCAATGTCACGGCGAACTCCTTCTGATCGTCGCCCGCAGTGCGCAGGCTCGCGGTCCGAGCCATTAGAACACATGTTCGACGCCGAGGTTCAACCTAACACGCACGTCCCGTCGACGACCGCCACGGCAACCCGACGGCGCCGTTCAGACCGCCGCCGGCTACTTCAGATTGCCTTGGGACCGCACGATACTCGTCGGGTCGCGGATGCAGGTGTGACCCGACTGAGCGGTGATCGCAGCTAGTCTGCTTCGCCGTCGTCGTCAGAATGGTCGGTGAGGTAGCGGCGGGGGTGGTGGTGGTTGTTGACCCTGGTTTGTCCGGTGTCGAGGGGTGGTGGGGGGATCCATTCGGTTCGGCCGTTGCGGCGGCGGGTGGTCCAGTCGGTGTTCTCGATGAGGTGATTGTCCGGTGCGCAGGCCAACGCCATGTCGGTGGTGTTCGTCAAACCGCCTTCGCGCCAGTCCTGTTGAGCGTGATGAACCTGGCAGTCGAATGCCGGGCGGGTACAGCCGGGTCGGGTGCAACCCTTGTCGCGGGCGAACAACGCCAACCGCTGCGCCGTCGACGCACACCGCCGCGCCCTCCCGAAGTACAGGACTTCCTCGGTGTGGTCGTCGAACACCGCCAGGTAATGCTGCGACTGCCCGGCCAGGCGGATCAGATCCCGGATCGGAAGCTTGCGGCCGCTGGCGGTGTCGGCGTACCCCGCCCGGGACTCGAGATCGGTGACAGTGGTGGTGGCCACGATGGTGGCCGGCACCCCGTTGACCTGACCCAAGGATCCCGAGGCGGCGACGTCACGCAACGCGGTCTTCAGCGCGTCATGGTGGCGCTGCTGGCGGGTACGCGGGTCAGCGATCCCGAAGACCTCCCGCGGGACGGTCTCCCCGGCACCCGGATCCTCAGGCAGATTCTGACCCGGGGCGCCGTACTTGGCGATGATCACGTCCAACAGCGCAGCGGTCTCCGGGTCGAGGTCACCCTTGATCGGCGTCATGCCGTTGGGCTGCTGCTTACCGATGACCAGATTGCGGCGGTGCTGCTGGTCATCGTGATCGGGTTCGGCGCCGTCGGGGTCGATCGCGTTGAGCAGGTAGTCCGCGGCCACCTCGAGATCCTGCGGCGGCATCCGTTGAGCCCAGCCGGCGAGGTCGCGTTCGGCGTCGGCCCGGGTCGTCGCGTCCACCCAACCGGGCACCTTCTTGAGGCATTTGCGGATCACCTCGACGTGCGCGAGATCGATTGCCCCCGCCCGCAACGCGGCGGCGGTGTGCACCCACTGCGGGTCGAGGCGTTCGCCGGTCAACGTCCACCGCGGCCCCAACGCCTCAGTCGCGGAGAGGCGTCGGGTCACATCGGCAGTGTCCAGATGCAAACGCTGGGCCAGCACATCTCGCAGACTGGTGTTCCCGTACACCTCGGGGCGGAACGCATTCTTCAGGTGCGCGAGCACAGTGTGATCCACCGCGGCGTCCTGGCGGTGCGCGTACACGCGGCGCTCATACACCGCGACAAGGTCCGCGGCGGAGAGGTTGTCGAGGGGCAGGGCGGCGATCGCGGCACGCGCGGCATCCAAAGCCTCCAACGCCGCCACCACCTGCTCCCTGTCCATGCCTCGAACACTAGTGCGAGGGTCCGACAGAACTCACGGGCTGTGTGACAGCAGAAACCACTGTGACACAAGTTTTTTCGCTGCGAACCCCAGCGATCGATCGCTCGCGGCAGACGCTTAGTGCCGCGGATCCTTCTCGCCGGCCTCGACCGCGACGGCGAGCCTGTTCTCCGGCGGTGCCACCGGGCACGTCGCGAAGTCGGTGAACGAGCACGGCAGATTCGCCGCTCGGTTGAAGTCGAGCACCACCTGCCCGGCGTCGTCCGGCCCGACCACCGCCAGCGACCGGGCGCCCGGATAGGTGGTGACCCCGCTGGTGGCGTCGGTGAACAGCAGATGCAGCGACCCGTCCGTACGGGCGAATGCGATCAATCGCGCTGCCGTGCCTGCGATGTCGAAATCGATGGTGCCGACGGCCGAGTGATGGTGCTCGAGTCCCGCCACCACCGCGCCCGTCGTCACCGTCTCCGCATGTTGGAACGGCGTGAAGGTTCCCGTCACGTGCCAGCGTTCGTCCGGCCCGTAGGCGGGGATTCCGGAGAATTGCGCCAGGTGCGGCGACCGCGGATCGTGTACCCGCAGCCCCACCGATCCCGTCCGACGGATGACCTCGATGCGCCGATCGCCGTCGTCGACCAGCAGTCCCGGCGCGCCCTCGACGGGCTCCAGCCGTTCGGCGCCGTCGATGCCTTCGACGTACACCGCGTCGGCGTCGGCGCGCCATTGGCCCGGCAGATCGGCCACCGTCTCGAATTCTTCGGTGAGCCAATACAACCCGGTGATGCTCACCCAGCCGAGCGGATCGCGGTAGTAGCGTTCGCGATCGGCGTGCCAGTCGTTCCACGCCGTCCGGAACGGCGCGGTTGCGGTGGTGGTCACGACCGGCTAGTCCTCCTTGCGGATCAGCCGCTGCAGCGCCTCGCGGTCGGACGCGAGCAGTTCGTCGATGCGCGGCTGGTTCACCTCCGCGACGATGATCTCGCCGACGTCCTCGTGCACGTCGCTGAAGATGCCGTGCGACTTCATCTTCTCCGTCTGATACACGTTGTCCTCGGTCGGCGTCACGTAATAGAACGCGGCTGCCTTGAACCGGTGCACCAGCCACAGGTGGATGAGCGTCATCAGGCGCTTCTGCCGCAGCTTCTCGGCGTAGGTGTTCTGGTCGCGGATCGTGAGGATGCTGCGTCCGTGCCGGTCCTTGATGGGGTCGACGAGCACGTCGGCGAGCTTGTCCTCACCGTCGCCGTAGATGCCGAGTTCGAGCACCTCGCCGCCGGCGCGGCGGGGCCGCAGTTGCACGCGCAGGGTCTCGTCGAGCTGATAGTGCTCACCCCACAGCGCGAGCCATTCCTCGAGCAGCTTCTTCGGCACCTCGGTCTGCACGAGATGCTGACTCTGGGTGGAGCCTTCACCCATCGACTTCGTGGTCGCCGTGCGGCCTGACGAGGCGGCGAGCGCGGCGTCGCTGCGCGGTCCGCCGACCAGGGTCTGCGGCGTGCGATACGGCGACTCCACCAGGCGCAGCTTGCGCTGCAGACGGGCCAGCGAGAGCATGCCGTCCTGGCGGAGCGCGGTGGCGAACTCCTCGGCGGCGACGCCGTCGATCTGATGGCCGCCGTAGGTCATGAAGTTGAAGACGAACCCCATCTTGCCAAGTTCTTCAGGGAATACCCGCATCTCGTCGTCGCTCATGCCGGTGGTGTCCCAGTTGAACGAGGGCGACAGGTTGTAGGCCAGCATCTTGTCGGGGAACTGCGCGTGGATCGCCTCGGCGAACTTCTTCGCGTCGGCGAGGTCGGCCGTCTTGGTCTCCATCCAAAGGATGTCGGCGAACGGCGCCGCGGCAAGCGATTTCGCGATCGCATAGGGGATGCCGCCGCGGATCTGGTAGTAGCCTTCCGGCGTCTTGGCCAGTTCCGGGTCCCACGTCGCGACCAGGCCGAGTTCACGGGCCTTCTCGGTGGCGCTGTAGAGCGAGGCCCGCTCTGCGAATGCCCGCCAATCGGCGACGGACATGTCCAGCCCGTCGCCCTCGCCTTCCCGGAACGAGATGAGCTCGGCGACCGCCTCGCCGTAGGTCATCACGCCGGCATCGACCTGCCAGGCATCGACGAGCTTCGATTCGATTCCGTCGTAGAGCTTTTCGTTGGCGGGGTCGCCGTCCTTCCAGTCCGATGCGGCCTGGTCGATCGCGGCGAGGATGCCCTGGCGGTCGAGCCACGCGTGCGCAGCCGCATACTCGCCGTCGGCGATGGCGTACAGCAGGTGGCCGTTGATCTCCTTGACGCCGCTGTCGTAGAAGTGGCGCATCATCGCGAGGAAGCACGCTTTGTACGGGGGCACGTTCACGTTCGTGACGCCGAGCAGGAACGGCTGGTCACGCTCGTCGGCGCGGCTGTCGATCAGGTTGGCCGCCTCGGCGTCCGTGCGCGCCACGATGATGCCGGGCACGCCCATGATGTCGAGCTGGAAGCGGGCGGCGTTGAGGCGCTTGATCTGTTCGTCCGAGGGCACCAGCACCTTGCCGCCCTGGTGGCCGCATTTCTTGGTGCCCGGACGCTGGTCCTCGATGTGGTAGCCCGGCACACCAGACTCGACGAAGCGACGGATCAGGTTGCGCACGTGGGGATCACCGCCGTGGCCGGTGTCGGCGTCGGCGATGATGAACGGCCGGTAGTCGACCGCAGGCGTCGTCGCGCGCTGTTCCTCGCTCATCCGCAGCCGCAGGTACTGCTGGTTGCGGTCGGCAGTGAGCAGGGCGCGCACCAGCCCGGCGGCCTCGTCGGGCACCTGGCTGAGCGGATAGCTCGCCAGGTCGGGTCCGGGATCCTCGCTCAGTGACCCCTTCGCCGAGGTCGCCCACCCGCCGAGGTAGATGCCTTCGATGCCGATCCGTTTCATCGTCACGGCCTGCCCCGGCGAGTAGGGGCCGAAAGTGGTGATGCTCTTGTGCTCGGAGAAGAGCTCGCGCAGCCGCGGGTAGAAGGCGGCGGCAGCCTCCCGCGCCACCGGATAGTCGGCCGGGATCGTGCCGCGCTGTTCGACCACCTGCCGCGCCGTGTACAGCCGGATGATCCCCTCGAACCTGGGGCTGTCGAAGTAGCTCTGGGTGGCTTCGACGTCGTCATCGAAGCTGGTGCGGGCCGTCGGCTCCGCGTCGATCAAGGTCATGGTTCTACGCTCCTCGTTGAGCAGGCTGCCGCTGTGCTCCGAGTGTATGGCGGGCGTTGCGCGGGCGAGGCTTTCCCGCGAGGTCAGTCCCGCTCAGCGCAGCGCGACGACGACCTTGCCCCTCGCGGTGCGGTTCTCCAGCGCCGCGATGGCGTCGGCCGCCCGCTCCAGCGGATACACCTCCGGCGCAGGCGCGGACACCTTGCCCGACGCCAGCAGCGGCTCCAGTTCGGCCCACTGCTCCCTGATGTAGTCGGGGTGGGAGAACGTCCACGCGCCCCAGCCCGCGCCGACCACGTCGACGTTGTTGAGCAGCAGTCGGTTCACCTTCACCGTGGGGATTTCACCGCCGGTGAACCCGACCACCAGCAGCCGCCCGCCCACGCCCAACGAGCGCAGCGAGTCGGTGAACCGGTCGCCGCCGACCGGATCGACCACCACGTCCACGCCGCGGCCCCCTGTGAGCTCTTTGACCGCATCCTTGAAGCCGTCGGCGAGCACGACGTCCGACGCCCCGGCCGCGCGGGCGATGTCCGCCTTGTCCTCGGTGCTCACCACCGCGATGGTGCGCGACGCACCCAACGCCGGCGCCAGCCGCAGCGTCGAGGTGCCGATGCCGCCGGCGGCGCCGTGCACCAGCACGGTCTCACCCTCCGCGAGGCGGCCCCGGGTACGCAGGGCGAAGTGCACGGTCAGGTCGTTGAACAGCAGACCGGCGCCGGCCTCGAAGGACACGTTGTCGGGCAGCGTGAACACCCGCTCCGCGGGCAGCGCCACCACCTCGGCCATCCCGCCGGACAGCATGGTCAGGCCCGCCACCCGGTCGCCCGCGGAGACACCGGAATCGGCGGGGGCGCTGCGCACCACCCCGGCGATCTCCGCGCCGGGAACGAAGGGCAGGTCGGGCTTGTACTGGTAGAGGCCGCGGCTGAGGAGCGCGTCGGGAAACGCCACCCCGGCGGCGTGCACGTCGATGAGGACAGCGCCGTCGGCACCGGGTTCGTCGATGTCGACGACCTCCGCCGCCTGCGGACCGTCGAGCCGGGCAATCTGGATCGCGCGCATGGCCGCCTTCCTGTCGTCGACGTTGAACATTTAACCTTCCCGGGTGATCGATGCCCGTGCCGCGGTGCTGCTCGACGCCGGGGCCGACCCGGAGCTGACCGGCATCCGGATCCGCCCGCCCGCCCGGGACGAGGTGCTGGTGCGCATCGACGCGGTCGGCATCTGCCACACCGACATCAGTGTGGCGGCCCGCTGGCCGCAGCGGCGGATGCCGATGGTCTTCGGCCACGAGGGGGCTGGCACCGTCCAGGCGGCCGGCCCCTCCGCCGGTGTGGCCGTCGGCCGGCGGGTGGTGCTGACCTTCGCCAGCTGCGGTGAGTGCCCGAACTGCGTCGAGGGGCGTCCGGCGTACTGCAGGCGTTCCACCGACCTCAACATGCGCGGGGCGCGCGACGCGCTGCACCTGGGCGACGAGGCGATCACCGGCGGCTTCTTCGGCCAGTCCAGCCTGGCCACCTACGCACTGGCCTCCGCCCGCAACACCGTGCCGATCGATGACGACCTGGACCCCGCGCTGGCTGCCCCGCTCGGCTGCAGCGTGCAGACCGGCGTGGGCACCGTGCTGAACACGATCGCGCCGCAGCGCGGCGACACCCTCGTGGTCTACGGCGTCGGCGCGGTCGGGTTGTCGGCGGTGATGGGCGCCCGAATCGCCGGTTGTGGGGTCATCGTCGCGGTCGACCCGGTGCCCGAGCGCCGCGCCCTCGCCGCGGAGTTGGGCGCGACCGCCACCGTCGACCCCACCTCCGCGGACGCCACCGCCGAGATCTTCGAGCTCACCGGCGGCGGTGCGCACGCCGCGATCGACACCACCGCGATCCCCGACGTTCTGGCCGGGGCGCTGACGGCGCTGCGGGCACGCGGAACGCTCGCGATCGTGGGCCTCGGCGCGCCGACCGCGTCCCTGCCCGTCGGGCTGATCATGGGCGGCGGCCTGACCGTGCGCGGCGTCGTCGAGGGCGACAGCGAGCCGCACACGTTCATCCCTCGGCTGGCCGGCCTGGTCCGCAGCGGCGAGCTACCGCTGGAGAAGGTGGTGACGCGGTACCGGTTCGACGACTTCGGCGACGGCTGGTCCGCGGCGAAATCCGGCCGGGTCGTCAAACCGGTTCTGGTCACCGGGAGTTAATCTGGCAGTCCCGGCAGCGTTGCCGGCGGCGATCGGAGCGAATCATGGGACCGCGTGACCGCAGAGGCAGTGGCGGATTCGCCGCCGCGAGATCGCTCCCGACCGGCCGCATCGTGCCGGTCCGGTCGATCGACGGGGTCCGCATCCACACCGAGGTGTTCGGCCCGGACGACGCGCCGCCGATCGTGCTGGCCCACGGCATCACCTGCGCCATCCGGGTGTGGGCGTACCAGATCGCCGACCTGGCCCGCGACTACCGGGTGATCGCCTTCGACCACCGCGGTCACGGCCGCAGCGGGGTGCCCGCGCGGCGGGGCAACTACAGCCTGGACTACCTGGCCGCCGATCTCGACGCCGTCCTCGCCGCCACCGTGTCCGCCGACGAGCGGGCCGTCGTCGCCGGCCACTCGATGGGCGGCATCGCGATCACGTCATGGGCGGAGCGGTATCCGCAGCGGGTGACGCAACGCGTCCGCGGCGCCGCGCTGATCAACACCACGACCGGCGACCTGCTGCGCGACGTGAAGTTCCTGCCGGTGCCGGAGCGGTTGTCGGCCGCACGGGTGCGCGCCGGTGGCACGCTGCTCAAGACGTTCGGTGCGGTCCCGGCGCTGCGGGCCGCCGAACGGTCGAGCCGCCGCTTCGTCTCGACGCTCGCGGTCGGGCGGGACGCCGACCCGTCGGTCGCCGACTTCGTCTACGAACTGTTCGTGAACACCCCGCCGGCCGGCCGGGGCGGCTGGGCCCGCATCCTGGTCGACGCGATGGGCAGGGATCACATCGGCCTGCAGAACCTGACCGTGCCGACCCTGGTGATCGGCAGCGAGAAGGACCGGCTGCTGCCGATCACGTCGTCGCGGCGGATCGCCGAAAACGCCCCCAACCTCGCGGCCTTCGTCGAACTGAGCGGCGGCCACTGCGCGATCCTCGAGCGCCCCGAAGAGGTCAACCGCCACCTGCGCGAGCTCTTGGAGTCCTCGGCGGCCGACCGCCGCGCCACCTCCTAGCCGAGGGCGGCGTGCACCTCGGCCGCCGCGCGCAGTCCCGACCGCACCGCGCCGTCGAGGAAACCCGTCCACTCGTCGGCGGTCTCGGTGCCCGCCCAGTGGATCGGCCCGACCGGCTGGCGCAGCGCAGGACCATAGGTGGTCCACGACCCCGACGGCACGGCCGCGGTCGGCCCGCCGGGCGCGAACTCCTCGGCGCCCCAACAGTGGTCGACGTAGTCGATCGGCGACAGTGCCGGGTCGCCGAAGAGCGCCGCGAAGCCGCCGAGCGCCTCGTCGCGGCGGACCTGCGGCGGCAGCGCATCGAACGTCCGCGCATCGGTGAAGCCGAGCAGGATGCCGGGGCCGTCCGCGTCGGGCCCGTCGCCCGGACTGACATCGAAGGTGATGAACACCGGGCCCTCGTCGGACAGCGCCTCGCCCGAGCAGCCGCCGGCCCGCCAGAACGGCGTCTCGTAGGCGGCGTAGGCCTTGCTCAGCCGGCCCTGCGGCCAGTGCGCGGCCAGCTCGCGCAAGCCGTCGGGCAGGGCCGGCTCGAAGGTGATGGCGTCCCGGTGGGCGGGCGCGACGGCGACGACGACCGCCTTCGCCGTCGTCGAGGTGCCGGACGCGCCGTGCACGGTGACCGTGCCGTCGTCGTGGCGTTCGATGCGCTGCACCGGCGTGCTCAGCACGACGCGGGCACCCAGCTGTTCGGCCATCCGCAGCGCGATCTCCTGCGTCCCACCCGGGAAGCGGTCCTGTTGTGCGCCGCCCTCCACGTCGAGCATCCGCCCGATCCCGCCCGCGGCCTTGACGTAGCGCACGGCGTGCAGCATCGACACCGCGTCGGGCTCGCAGCCCCACGTCACGCGCGCCATGATCGCCATCAGGTCGCGGGTCGACGCGCTGGCGTGCACCGAACGCAGCCAGCTCTCGAGGGTCTGCTCGTCGAGGCGGTGCGCCGCGGGCGACGCCCACGGCTCGGCCACCTTCACCTGCCGGCACAGCCGTTCGAACCGCCACTGGATCCGCGACACGTCGACCAGTTCGATGATCGACAGCCGCGGGACGGTGCTGCGGTAGGACCGGACCTTGCCGCGCCAGCGGATGAGGTTCTTGCCGCGGCTGTGGGTCCGCACGGTGGGGCAGCCCAGCTCCGCTGCCAGGGCGGTGACCGCGTCCTGGGTGGGGCCGACGAACGTCGCGCCCAGGTCGATCGGGGTCCCGGCGATGGTGGTTGTGAGCGACCGGCCGCCGACGCGGTCGCGGCCCTCCAGCACCACCACCTCCCGGCCGAGCCGGATCAGCTCGCGGGCGGCCGACAATCCGGCGAATCCCGCGCCCACCACGACGACATCTGCCTCGGCTGGCATGGTCATCCGACTAGGCTCTCACGCCGTGGAAGTCATGACGGCGTTGTTCGGCCCGACGGACGCGATCGACCGGGCGCATGCACTGCGCGAGGCCGGGGCGGCGGGCGTGTTCACCTTCGAGGGGCCGCACGACGTGTTCGCGCCGCTGACGCTCGCCTCGACGGTCGGCGGCCTGCAGCTGATGACCAACGTGGCGATCGCGTTTCCGCGCAACCCGATCCACCTCGCGCACCAGGCCATCGATCACCAGTTGCTCAGCGAGGGCCGGTTCACGCTGGGATTGGGCACCCAGATCCGCACCCAGATCGAGAAGCGGTTCGGCGCCGACTTCGACCGTCCGGTGGCCAGGATGACCGAACTGGTCGCGGCGCTGCGGGCGATCTTCCAGACGTGGTCGACGGGGGAGCGGCTGGACTTCCGCGGCGAGTTCTACCGGCACACGCTGATGACGCCGACGTTCACCCCGCGCGCGAATCCCTATGGTCCACCGCCCATCTACGTCGGTGCCCTGGGCCCGCGGCTGACCAGGGCCACCGCCGAGGTCGCCGACGGCCTGCTGGTGATGCCGTTCGGATCGAGGCGGTACCTCGAGGAGGCCACGCTGCCGGCCGTGCGTGAGGGCCTGTCAGCCGCGGGCCGCAAACTCGACGAGTTCGCCGTGGTGCCCGAGGTCATCGTGTCGGTCCTCGGCGACGACAACCCCGACCACGCCGCCGCCCGCAGACTGCTGGCGTTCTACGGGTCGACCCCGGCGTACCGCCCGGTGCTCGAGGTGCACGGCTGGGGCGATCTGCAGCCGGACCTGCATGCGCTGTCCAAGCAGGGCCGCTGGCAGGAGATGGGAACGTTGATCGACGACGAGGTGCTGCACACGATCGCCGCGTGCGGCACGCCGGCCGAGGTGGCCGCACACATCCGCGACCGGGTGGCCGGGGTGTCCGACCGGATCTGTCTCTACCAGCCGGGACCCATCGAGATCGAGGCGTTGGCCCGGATAGTCGACGAGCTCAAGGGCTGAGTCCTATCGTGGTACCCGAGCGGACCAAGGGAGGTTCATCGGGATGGCACATGCGGCCGAATACTCCGACGTCATCATCATCGGGGCGGGTATATCCGGGATCGGCGCGGCCTACCGGATCCACGAGAAGAACCCCCAGCTGACGTATACGTTGCTGGAGCGACGGGCGCGCATCGGCGGCACCTGGGACCTGTTCCGCTATCCCGGCATCCGGTCCGACAGCGACATCTTCACCCTGAGCTTCCCCTACGAGCCGTGGCGACGGCCCGAGAATGTCGCCGAGGGCGCCGACATCCGCGACTACCTGACCGATGCGGCGCGCAACAACGGCATCGACCGGCACATCCGGTTCAACACGCACGTCCGCTCGGCCGACTGGGACTCCAGCACCGACACCTGGACGGTCACCGCGGTGCACGAGGGGCCCGACGGGAGCGAGGAGAAGCAGTACCGGGGCCGCTTCCTGTTCTGCGGCACCGGTTACTACAACTACGACGAGCCCTATGCCCCCGAGTTCCCCGGTGTCGAGCAGTTCGGCGGCGAGGTGGTGCACCCGCAGTTCTGGCCGGAGAATCTCGACTACTCCGGCAAGCGGGTGGTGGTGATCGGCAGTGGCGCCACCGCGATCAGCCTGATTCCGGCGCTGGCCAAGGAGGCCGCGCATGTCACCATGTTGCAGCGCTCGCCGACGTACATGATGTCGATGGCGCGCATCGACCCGATGGTGGACTTCATCCGGAAGTTGTTGCCGCCGAAGTTGGCCCACCCGGTGGTCCGGCTGCGCAACGCGGTGTTCCACGTGCTCACGTACTTCATGTTCCGTAAGGCGCCGAAGTTCGGCCGGAAGTTGATCAGGAACCGGACGATGGCGGCGCTGCCGCCGGACTACGAGGTCGACGTCCACTTCAATCCCCGCTACAACCCGTGGGACCAACGGATGTGCCTGGTGCTCGACCACGACCTGTTCGAGCACATCAGCGACGGGCGGGCCGAGGTGGTGACCGACCACATCGATCACATCGATGCCACCGGTATCGCCCTGAAGTCCGGCGGCCACCTCGACGCCGACATCATCGTCACCGCAACGGGACTGCAGCTGCAGGCGCTCGGTGGCATCAAGGTCAGCATCGACGGCAGCGAGATCAAACCCACCGACCGCTTCGTCTACAAGGAGTACCTGCTCGAGGACGTGCCGAACATGGCGTGGTGCATCGGCTACACCAACGCATCGTGGACGCTGCGTGCCGACATGACCGCCAAGGCGGTGGCAAAGCTGCTGGCCTACATGGACTCTCACGGCTACACCCACGCATATCCGCATCTGGGTGAGGCGCCGATGAAGGAGAAGCCGACGTTCGACCTGCAGGCCGGTTACATCCAGCGGGCCCCGCACGCGTTGCCGCGCTCGGGCACCAGGCGGCCGTGGCACGTCCGGCACAACTACTTCCTCGACGTCATCGACCACCGCTTCGACCGCATCGAGGAGTCGATGGTGTTCGGCAAGGTGCCCGCGCCGGTCACCCAGACCGCCTGAGCGCGCTCGGCGGGTGGTGTGTGCACTTGCGTGCGTCACCTTTTGTTGACGGGCGCGGGTCGTTGGGGTGCGTCGGTGCGGCGCGCTCGGCGGATGGTGTGTGCACTTGCGTGCGTCACCTTTTGTTGACGGGCGCGGGTCGTTGGGGTGCGTCGGTGCGGCGCGCTCGGCGGATGGTGTGTGCACTTGCGTGCGTCACCTTTTGTTGACGGGCGCGGGTCGTTGGGGTGCGTCGGTGCGGCGCGCTCGGCGGATGGTGTGTGCACTTGCGTGCGTCACCTTTTGTTGACGGGCGCGGGTTGTTGGGGTGCGTCGGTGCGGCGCGCTCCGCACCTGTCGGTGCTCCTCCGCATACTGCGCCCATGGCACCCGACGGAAGCGGCATGCCGGAGCCGCCCGGTCCGCCCCCACCGCGGCAACCATGGTGGGCCAACCACCCTGACCTCGAGGAGATGCGCCGCCGCACCCTCGAGGAACTCGAATGCGGAGCACGCGACCCCCGGCCTGCTGTCGACGAACCCGACCCGGTCATCACCGAGATCATGTCGGGCGAATGCCGACGCGGACTCCATTCAGCTCGCGACAACCTCGACCGCGCGCGGGAGAACTACGACGCGGCGATCCGTGCGGCACGCACCGCCGGCTACTCCTGGGGCGACATCGCCCGCATCCTCGGTGTATCGAAGCAGTCGCTGCACCGCCGCTTCCGCTAGGGCGCCAGGGTCAGCCAGTCCGCGAAGCCGGACGGGTCGTGGCGGCCGAGTGCCCCGTGCTCGAACAGGCCCCACCCTTCGACGGTCTGACCGCCGACACTGCAGCTCGCCCGCCCGACGTGGTCGATGACGCCGAACATCGCCCGCCCCGACACCGACGGGTCGGTCATGTCGTAGGTCAGCCGCTCGGTGAACTTGTCGCCCTTCCACATTCCGTGGATCCAGTCCGAGTCGCCGCCGTAGCCGCCGCCGATGTGGATGGGCACCGCCAGCTTCGACTCCACCTCCAGCACCACGGGTGCACCGTCGGGGGTGGTGGCCTCGATCGTCGCGCCGTAGGGGATCCGGGTCCCCGACGTGTAGTGGATCTTCACCCGCGGCCAGCCCAGCTGCTCGACCCTGCCGTCGCGCCAGATTCGGGTGCAGTCGTTGAGCGACCGGAAGCCGGTCGGCTCCTCCTGGATGATCAGCACGATCGCGAAGTCCTCGAACGCCATCGGCACGTACAGCCACCACATGCCCTCGAACGGCGGATCGGCCGGCCGGCCTGCCGGTTCGGCCTCGCCGATGGGCCGGATACCCCATGACCGGTCCCGTGTCCCGATCCAGCGGGCGGGATCGACGGCGATCTCCTCACCGTCGACGACGAGGTGCCCGCTCCACGTCCCCACCTGCGCGAACCGTTGCGCGTCGAGGGTCACCCGGTGGCCGGTGCGCAGCAGGTGCCGCTGCTCCTGCACGACGGGGAACAGGCCCTCCCAGGTCAGGTCGGCCGCGATGCCCTCGGTCTCGTCGAGCACGATCCGCAGCCGCTGCAGCGGTTCGTCGACCTCCACCCGGTAGCCGCCGACGTGCTGGTGCAGCCGGTCCTGGTCTACGCCGTCGGACAGGTGCACCGCGGTCTGCGTGTCGCCCCGCCTGACCAGCATGAAAGCGTCCTTCACACCGAGATTCGGGTAGTACCCGATCCCGGTGATGACGAAGATGTCGCCGGTGCGGTCATGGGCGTTGAAGTAGGACCGGTCGTAGAAGTTGCGGTCCGACGACCCCGGCCAGGCGATCGGCTGCGGGATCTGGTGAACGGGGAACTCGTCCATGGGTCCGAGCATCAGGCGTCGTCTCCGATCAGTCGGCGCAGCAAGGCGCCGTGGTAGAACAGCGATTCCACGTCCTGGGGCGCCTCGATCTCGCCGAAGCGCACCCGCCGCGCACTGGTCCGCATGAAGACGCACGCCCAGATCACGGCCGAGTACACGTAGAACCACTGCAGGTCGCCGACGGGGACGCCGGTCAGTTCGGTGTAGGTGGCCTTGACGTCGGCCTCGCGCATGAAGTCCGGCATGCCCGGTAACCCGGCGAGGCCGGTGAGCTCCTGGAACACCATGTGCGCGAAGATCATCCACGCGAGATCCATCTCCCGCGGGCCGAGAGTGGCCATCTCCCAGTCCAGGACGGCGACGGGCCGGAAATCCTCGTAGAGGACGTTGCCGATCCGCGCATCACCCCACACCAGCACCGGGTCCGCGTCGGCGACCTCGGCGGGCCAGTGTTCCTCCAGCCACGCCAGCGCCCGCTCGATCAGCTCGGAGCGGCCGATGTCGGGAACGGCGAACGCGTACCACGACGTCAGCCAATCGAGATTGCGTCGCAACGCATTCCGCTGCGGCGCCTTCTCGGCCAGGAAGCCGAAGGTCTGTTCCGGCTGTGGCACGGCGTGCAGCTTGGCCAGCACCTCGACGGTGCGGTCCTGCAGTTCGCGCTGCTTCTCGGCAGGCGCATCGTAGAACCAGTTCCCGCCGAACGTGTAGGGCATCACGTCGGGCGGCACGATGCCCTCGACATGGTCCATCAGGAAGAACGGGGTGCCCAGCACCGATCCCGTCGGCTCCAGCCAGCGCACCTGCGGCACCGGGATGTCGGTCGACTCGCCGACCAGCCGGATCACCTCGAACTGGTGGTCCAGCCGGTAGGAGTCGAAGACCGGCACGTCCTCCGCCGACGGCGCGACCCGGGCGACGAACCGCTCCTCGACGGGAGCACCGTCGACGTCCCGGCGCACGGTGAGCACGATTGTCTCCGAGGACATCCCGTTCGCATCGATGCCGCTCTCGACGGTGACCTGGGGCGCAACCCCGCCGGGCAGCACTGTGGCCAGCCACTGGGACAGCACATCGGGCAGCGTGCTGGTGTCGCGGCCGGAGCGCTGCAGACGGCCGACGTCTTCGACAGCCGGTTCTGTGGGCATGAGACCCTTCCTTTGCCGCAATTACGATACGGTGGGTAGCGTTATGAAAGCAGACCCTGTTTCGCTTGACAAGACCCCCGGCGCCGGTCGGCCCCGGGATCCGCGCATTGACGCTGCCATACTGCGCGCGACCGCGGATCTGCTTGTGGAAATCGGCTATTCGAACCTGACGATGGCGGCGGTGGCGCAGCGGGCCGGCACCACCAAGACCGCGCTCTACCGCCGGTGGTCCAGCAAGGCCGAACTGGTGCACGAGGCGGCGTTCCCCGCGGCGCCGACCGCGCTGACGGCGCCAGCGGGCGACATCGCCGCCGACGTGCGCGCGATGATCGAAGCCACCCGCGACGTGTTCACCACTCCGGTGGTGCGGGCGGCGCTGCCCGGCCTGATCGCCGACATGTCCGCTGACGCCGAACTGAACGCCAGGGTGATGGGCCGATTCGCCGGCGTGTTCGCCGCGGTGCACACCCGGCTCGCCGACGCGGTGCGCCGCGGCGAGGTGCACGAGGACGTCGATCCCGACCGGCTCGTCGAGATCATCGGTGGCGCCACCATGCTCCGGCTGCTGCTCGTGCCGGGTCACACGCTCGACGACACCTGGGTCGACCAGACCACGGCCATCGTGGCGCGCGGCGTGGTGGCATAGGGCGGTGACGCCCGCGAAGGCCCTGCAGCCGTTCCCCGACGACTGGCACACGGCGCTGGTCCTCGTCCCGCACCCCGACGACCCCGAGTACGGCATCGGCGCCGCGGTGGCGAAATGGACCGCCGCGGGCCGCACGGTGCGCTATGCGCTGGCGTGCCGCGGCGAAGCCGGTATCGCGGGGACGGCGCCCGAACAGGCGGGCCCGATCCGGGAGGGCGAACAGCGCCGCTCCGCGGCGGTCGTCGGGGTCGACAAGGTCGAGTTCTGGTCATTCCCCGACAGCGACATCCGCGACACCCCCGCCCTGCGCGCCGCGATCGCCGGCTGCGTCACGGCCGCTGCCCCCGACGTCGTCGTCACCATCTACAGCGGGCCGGAAGGGGAGCCCGGCGCCCTGAATCAGCGCGACCACATCGAATTCGCCCGGGCGGTCGCGGCGGTCTACGACACGCTCACCGACCCGCCGCGGTGGCTGTTCGAGAACGGTCCCGACGGCACCCACGGCGAGACGGTCGACGATCACATCGACGCGGCCGTCGCGTCGTTGGCCGCCCACCACACGTATCTGTCGGTTCTCGACCCGGACACCCCGGTGATCGAGCAGGCCCGCCGTCAGGTCGAGATGGCGACGCAGCCACGGGCGGAGTTCGGCAACCGGCGCACCGTCGAGTTCATCCTGACGCGGCAACGCTGACGACTAGCTCGGCAGCAGCTTCTCTTTCGGACCGAGGTACATCCCGCCGTTGACGTCGAGCGTCTGGCCCGTCACCCAGCGGCTGTCGGGGGACGCGAAGAACGCGACGGCGTCGGCGATCTCCTCGGCCTTGCCGATCCGGTCGAGCGCCGTGATGTTCGTGAATCCCCGCTGCGCGTCGGCACTGTCGTGCAGCCACGAGTTCATGTCGGTGTCGGTGACGCCCGGCGCCACGTTGTTCACCGTGATGCCACGCTCCCCAAGGGTGTTGGCGAGTGAGCGGCCGAGGACGTTCAGCGCGCCCTTCGTCATCGAGTACACGATCTGCGGTGTCGCGAACCAGGTGACGCCCGACGAGACGTTGATGATGCGGCCGCCGTCGCGCAGCAGCGGCAGGGCTCGCTGGGTGATGAAGAACGGCGACCGCACGTTGATGGCGAACTCGCGCTCGAACTGCTCGGGCGTCGCCTTCTCGATGGTGGCGTCCGCGGTGGCGATGGCGGCGTTGTTGACGAGGATGTCGAGAGGACGACCGTCGAGTCCGTGTTCGAGTGCGGCGAAAAGGGTCTCGACGTCGTTGTCGACGCCGAGTTCCGCTCGGACGGCGAATGCCTCGCCGCCGGCGGCGCGGATGGCGTCGACGGTCTCCGCGGCCGCGGCGTCGTTGCTGCCGTAATGCACGGCGACGACGGCCCCGTCGGCGGCCAGTCGGCGCGCGATCGCGCGTCCGATCCCTCGCGAGGCGCCGGTCACCAGTGCGGTCTTGCCGGAAAGTGTGGTCATGCGCGCCACAACCGCGACCGGCGGCGGGCTATTCCCCGGCGATCTGCCCCTTGTTGCGCGCGCTCACCCGGCTGAACCGCTCACCGAGGTCCGCGAAGTCCCGGGTCTGCGCCGCCGCGATCTCCTGCTCGGCCGCCAGCGCGGGGGAGAGGACGGGCTCCTGGCCGCGCGCATAGATCTCCTTCAACCCGGCCATCGTCGGCGCCGGTACCTCGGCGATCTGGTGCGCCAATTCGAGGGCCCGTTCGACGAGGCGGTCGTGCGCGACGACCTCGGTGACCAGGCCGATCCGTTCGGCGCGGGCGGCGTCGACCACCTCACCGGTCATCGACAGCCGGCGCGCCATCGCCGACCCGACGACGTGGGGCAATCGCGCGGTCATCCCTCCGCCGGGCAGGATGCCGACCCGGGCATGGGTGTCGGCGAACACCGCCCGCTCCGAGGCGATCAGGAAGTCACAGCCCAGCGCCATCTCCAGGCCGCCGGTGAAGACCGCGCCGTTGACGGCCCCGATGATCGGTGTCCGCATCCGGCCGGTGGCATTGATGCAGCTGTGCTCACGGAACTCCTCGAAGTAGGCCGTGCCGAGCTGCTGAGCCTCCTTGAGGTCGACCCCGGCGCAGAACGCCGGATCGGCGCCGGTCAGCACCACCGCGCGCACCGAGGCATCGGCGTCGGCATCGGTCAGCGCTGTATAGAGCTCGCGAATCAGGCTCCGGCTCAACGCGTTCCGCGCCTGCGGCCGGTTCATCGTGATCAGCCGCACCGCACCCTGGTCGAGGATCAGCACGAGCGCGTCGAGGTCGGTCATGGCCCGATCATCTCAGCGCAGGAACTGGTCGGCGTTGTCGGCCAGATCGAGCAGCGGCTGCGGCAGCGCGCCGAGCGCCAGCGTGACAGCGGCGGCGACCGTCACCGCGGCCGTCGTCAGGCCACTCGGCACCACCACCTCCGGCGCGTCGTCGGGGGGTTCGGTGAAGAACATCAGCACGATCACCCGCACGTAGAAGTACGCGGCGATGGCGCTGGCGACCACACCGACGATCACCAGCGGGATCGCGCCACCTTCGCCCGCCGCCTTGAACACCGCGAACTTGCTGACGAAGCCACTGGTGAGCGGAATGCCGGCGAACGCGAGCAGGAACAGCGAGAACACCACTCCGACAAGCGGATACCGCCGGCCCAGCCCGGCCCAGCGGGCCATCGCCGTCTCCTCCTCGCCATTGGCGTCGCGGACCAGGCTCACCACGGCGAAGGCGCCCAGCGTGCTGAATCCGTAGGCGAACAGGTAGAACAGCGTGGAGGACAGCCCCGCCTGGTTCTCGGCGATCACGCCGGTCAGGATGAAGCCCGAATGCGCGACGGCCGAGTAGGCCAGCATGCGTTTGACGTCGGTCTGGGTGACGGCGGTGACCGTGCCGATCACCATGGTGAGGATGGCGATCGCCCACAGCACCGGCCGCCAATCGTCGCGCAGTTCGGGCAGCGCGACGTAGAAGATGCGCAGCATCGCCCCGAACGCGGCGATCTTGGTGGCCGCCGCCATGAACGCGGTCACCGGGGTCGGCGCGCCCTGGTACACGTCGGGGATCCACGAGTGGAACGGCACCGCACCGACCTTGAACAACACACCGACCAGCAGCAGGCCGGTGCCGATCAGCGCGAGCGTGATCGGTCGCCCGGTCCCGGCGGAGACGACGGTGGCGATGCCGCGCAGGTCCAGAGTGCCGGCGTAGCCGTACAGCATGGCCGCGCCGTAGAGGAAGAACGCCGAGGAGAAGGCGCCCAGCAGAAAGTACTTCAACGCCGCTTCCTGCGACAGCTGCCGCCGCCGTCGCGCCAGGCCGCACAGCAGGTACAGCGGCAGTGACAGCACCTCCAGCGCGATGAACATGGTGAGCAGGTCGTCGGCGGCCGGGAACAGCAGCATGCCACCGACGGCGAACATGGTCAGCGGGAAGACCTCGGTCTGGATCACCCCCGCCTTGGTGGCCAACTGCTCGGCGACGCTTCCGGTGATCGCCGACGCCTGCGGCGTGAAGGAGTCGAGTCCGCCTGCAGTGTCGCCGGTTTCGCTGCGGGCGGGAATCTGACGCTCGGCGATGAGCAGGACGCCCAGCACGGCGACCAGCAGCACGGTGCCCTGCAGGAACAGCGCGGGGGCGTCCACCACGACGGCGCCCATCACCGCCCGGCTCTCGGTGTGCCTGCGCGCCAGCACCACCACCGCGACGAGCGCAGCGACGAGGGCGCCGAGGGCCAGTGCGACCTGGGCTCCGTAGCGGCTGCGCCGGGGCAGGAACGCCTCCAGGAGAACTCCGAGCACGGCCGCGGCGAGCACGATCAGCATCGGCGACAGCAGGCCGTACTCGACGCTCGGCGTGGGCATGTCAGCGGCCCCCTTCGGCTTCGGTCGACACGGCGACGCTCGGAGCCGGATCGCGCTGGTCGATCGTGGTCAGCGTGTGCTCGACCGCCGGATTGATCACGTCCAGCGCCGGTTTCGGGTAGACGCCGAGGATCAGTAGCAGGGCGATCAGCGGGACGACCACGACGAGTTCGCGGGGCACCAGGTCGCGGATCCGGTGGGCGCCGTCGGCCAGGTCGTCGGGAACCGGGCCGGTCATCATCCGCTGGTACATCCACAGGATGTACACCGCCGACAGCACCAGCGCGGTCGCGGCGATCACCGCCAGCACCGGGTACCGCGTGAATGTGCCGATCAGCACCAGGAATTCGCTGATGAACGGGGCCAGGCCGGGCAGCGACAGCGTCGCCAGTCCGGCCACCAGGAAGGTGCCCGCCAGTACCGGCGCCACCTTCTGCACACCGCCGTAGGCGTCGATCATGCGGGAACCGCGCCGCGACACCAGGAATCCCGCGATGAGGAACAGCGCCGCGGTCGAGATGCCGTGGTTCACCATGTACAGCGTGGACCCCGACTGACCCTGGCTCGTCATCACGAAGATGCCGAGGATGATGAAGCCGAAGTGGGAGATCGAGGTGTAGGCGATCAACCGCATGACGTCGGTCTGCCCGATCGCGAGGATCGCGCCGTAGACGATGCCGATCACCGCCAGGGTGATCACCACGGGCCGGAACAGTGTCGAGGCGTCCGGGAACAGCTGCAGGCAGTAGCGCAGCATCCCGAAGGTGCCGACCTTGTCCATCACGGCCATCATCAGCACCGCGCTGGCCGGCGTGGCCTCCACTGCCGCGTCGGGCAACCAGCGGTGGAACGGCCACAGTGGCGCCTTGACGGCGAACGCGAACATGAACCCGAGGAACAGCAGGTTCAACACGGCCGCGCTGGGGGCGAACTCACCGGACGACACCGCGGCGACGATGGCCCGGAAGTCGAAGGTGCCCGCGTCGAAGGCGGAGCTGCCCGCCGTCGCCACGTAGAGGCCGATCACCGCGGCCAGCATGATCAGCCCGCCGAACAGGTTGTACAGCAGGAACCTCACCGCCGCCCCGGACCGGTTCTCGCCGCCGAAGCCGCCGATCAGGAAGTACATCGGGATGAGCATCGCCTCGAAGAACACGTAGAACAGCAGCACGTCCAGCGCGACCAGAGACATCATGACCATGCCCTCGACGGCCAGGGTCAGCGCGAGGTAGGTGTGCACCGAGCGACGTTGCCCGCCTGCGTCGTTCCAGCCGGCGACGATCAGCAGCGGTACCAGCACCGCGGTCAGCACCACCAGTGCCAGCGCGATGCCGTCGACGCCCAGGATGTATCCGGTGCCGAACGACGGGATCCAGCGCCGGGATTCGACGAACTGGTACTGCGCTCCTGCCGGGTCGAAGCGGACCGCGATCGTCGCGGTCAACACCAGCACGGCCACCGCGACGGCCAGCGCCACCCACTTGGCCGCCGTCCGCCGGGTCGCGGGTACCAGCATGACCGCGCCGGCGCCCAGGATCGGCGCCGCCCACAACACGCTCAGCCACGGAAAGGCGCTCACCACACCCGCACCGCCATGATCATGCCGACCACCAGGGCAGCGCCGGCGAGCATCGACAGCGCGTACGACCGGGCGAAGCCGGTCTGCCACTGCCGCAACGCATCCGATGTCCGACTCACCACCGCAGCCAGTCCGGTGGCGGCACCGTCGACGCCCCTGTCGTCGACGTCGACCATCGCCCGGGTCACCACCTGTCCGCCCCGCATGAACACCGCCTCGTTCACGGCGTCGCCGTAGAGGTCACGCCGGGCCGCCCCGGTGAGTGCCGATCCGGCAGGCGGTTCGGCGGGCACCGGCCGGGTGCCGTAGGCGCGGACGGCCACCGCAATACCGACCGCCACCACGCCGAGGATGATCGTGGTGACCACCCACACCGGTGCCACGTGATGGATTTCGTGGCTGCCGACGACGGGCTCGAGCCAGTGCTCGAGTGTCCCGCCGATCGCGAACAGCGCGCCCGAGCCCACCGAACCGACCGCGAGCAGGATCATCGGCCACGTCATCACTTTCGGCGCCTCGTGCGGATGGACGTGGTCCGCCCACCGGCGTTCACCGAAGAACGTCATGAGCATCACCCGGGTCATGTAGAACGCGGTGATGCCTGCGCCGAGGATCGCCGTGCCGCCGAGGATGATGCCCTTGGCGCCACCCGCGCCGAGCGCGGCCTCGATGATGCCGTCCTTCGAGAAGAATCCGGCCAGCGGCGGTATCCCGATGATGGCCAGGTATCCCAGTCCGAACGTCGCGAAGGTGATCGGCAACGCGGTGCGCAACCCGCCGTAGCGGCGCATGTCCACCTCGTCGTCCATGGCGTGCATCACCGAACCGGCGCCCAGGAACAGCCCCGCCTTGAAGAAGCCGTGGGTGAGCAGGTGCATGATCGCGAACGCGTATCCGGCGGGACCGAGTCCGGCGGCCAGCACCATGTAGCCGATCTGGCTCATCGTCGACGCGGCGAGCGCCTTCTTGATGTCGTCCTTCGCGCAGCCGATGATCGCGCCGAAGAGCAGGGTGACCGCGCCGACGATCACCACGCCGAGTTGCGCGGTGGGAGCGAGGTCGAAGATCGGCCCGGACCGCACGATCAGGTACACGCCCGCGGTGACCATGGTGGCGGCGTGGATCAGCGCCGACACCGGGGTGGGGCCCTCCATGGCGTCACCGAGCCACGACTGAAGCGGCACCTGCGCGGACTTGCCGCACGCGCCGAGCAGGAGCATCAGCCCGACGGCGGTGAGCATGCCGTCACCGAGCTGTTCGGCGCCGGCGAAGACCGTCGCGAACGAGACCGACCCGACGGTGGCGAACATGATCATCAGCGCGATCGCGAGGCCCATGTCGCCGACCCGGTTGACCACGAACGCCTTCTTTGCCGCGGCGGCCGCCGACGGCTTGTGCGACCAGAATCCGATGAGCAGGTAGGACGCCAGACCGACGCCCTCCCAGCCCATGTAGAGCCCGAGGTAGTTGTCGGCGAGCACCAGCAGCAGCATGGCGGCCAGGAAGAGGTTGAGGTACGCGAAGAACCTTCTGCGACCGACGTCGCCTTTCATGTAGCCGACGGAGTAGACGTGGATCAACGAGCCGACCCCGGTGATCAGCAGCACGAAGCACATCGACAGCTGGTCGAGTTGCAGTCCGAAGTCGACCTGCAGACCTGCGACGGGCACCCAGGAGTACAGCGTCTCGACCACCGCGCGGTCCTCGGCCTCGCGGCCGAGCATGCCCGCGAAGAGCACCGCGCCGACGGCGAAGGACGCGATCGCCGCCGCGCAACCCAGCAGGTGGCCCCACCGGTCGGTGCGACGGCCGGCGAGCAACAGGACCGCGGCGCCCGCCAACGGGAGGGCGATGAGCAGCCATACCGGAAGTGTCATGCGCGCCTAGTGTTTCAGCAGACTGGCGTCGTCGACCGAGGCCGAGCGGCGGGAGCGGAAGATGGTCATGATGATCGCGAGGCCGATCACCACCTCGCAGGCCGCGACCACCATGGTGAAGAACGCCACCACCTGTCCGTCGAGGTGGCCGTGCATCCGGGAGAACGCGACGAACGCCAGGTTCGCCGCGTTGAGCATCAGTTCCACACACATGAACATGATGATCGCGTTGCGGCGCAGCAGTACTCCCGCGGCGCCGATCGTGAACAGCAGCGCCGACAGGTACAGGTAGTTGTCGGGGTTCATCGACGACCGTTCCTGCCGTTGGCGTGGCCGTTCCTGCCGTTGCCGTCGACCGGTGCGACGTCCATCGTGGGCACGGGCCGCCGCTGCAGGGTCGCGCTGACCGACGATTCGGAGGCCGAGCCGTCCGGCAGCCGGCCCGGCATGTCGACGGCGTTGTGCCGGGCGTACACACCGGGATTGGGCATCGGCGTCGCGTGCCCGCCGGCCTGGAAGCGCTCGATGGCCAGTTCGCGTTGGGTCTTCCGGTGCTCGAAGCGCTCGCGGTGGGCCAGCACCATGGCGCCCAGCGCCGCGGTGATGAGCAGCGCCCCGGTCAGTTCGAAGGCCCACAGGTAGCGGGTGAAGATCAGGGCGGCCAGCCCCTCGACATTGCCGCCCGCGTTGGCCTCGGCCAGTCCGGTGAACCCGGTGGTCGACACGCTGCCGATGCCGGCGATGAGCAGTATGCCGAATCCGGCGCCGACCGCGATCGCCGTGACCCGTTGCCCGCGAAGTGTTTCCGTCAGCGACTCGGACAGGTCGACGCCGATCAGCATCAGCACGAACAGGAACAGCATCATCACCGCACCGGTGTAGACGACCACCTGCACGACACCGAGGAACAGCGCGTCCTGGGCGATGTAGAGCATGGCCAGCACGATCATCGTGCCGGCCAGGGACACCGCGGAGTACACGGCTTTCGGTGCGGCCACCACCCCGACCGCGCCGATGACCGCGATGGTGCCGAGCACCCAGAACATGACGGCCTCGGTGGTGGTGGTGCGGGTGGCGCCCTCGGCGGCGAGCAGCATCACGGCATCGGTCACGTGGTGATCTCCGGGACGGGGGCGATCCGACCGAGGTAGTAGTCGTCGTCGCATGCGCCGGGAGCCATGGCGTGCGGCGGCGGCGTCATCCCGGCCTGCATCGGCGCCAGCAGCTTGTCCTTGCCCCAGATCAGATCGGCGCGGTTGTCGTCGGCCATCTCGTACTCGTTGGTCATCGTCAGCGCCCGGGTGGGGCACGCCTCGATGCACAGACCGCAGCCGATGCAGCGCAGGTAGTTGATCTGGTACACCCGGCCGTATCGCTCGCCCGGCGAGAACCGTTCGGCCTCGGTGTTGTCCGCGCCCTCCACGTAGATCGCGTCGGCCGGGCAGGCCCATGCGCACAATTCGCAGCCGATGCACTTCTCGAGACCGTCGGCGTACCGGTTGAGCTGGTGGCGGCCGTGGTACCGCGGGGCGACCGGACCGGGTTTCTCCGGATACTCCTCGGTGATCGGCTTCTTGAACATCGTGGTGAAGGTGACGGCGAATCCGGCGACGGCGTCCCAGAGCTTAGGCATCGGTCTTCTCCTTGGGGGTGGACTCGGCCGTCGCTGCGGCATGTTCGTGTGGCAACGGCGGCACCGGGAAGGAATCCGGGCCCGCGACCGGGTCGGCGATGAATCGTTGGGTGCCGGGGCGCTGCGCCCGCCACAGGGTCCTGGCGAGCAGCAGGGTGGCGACCGTGCCGCCGATGAGCAGGGCGGTCGCCCACACTCCTTCGCCGTGCACGCGCAGGCTGTGCGCCGTGGCCACGACCATGATCCAGGCCAGCGACACCGGGATGAGCACCTTCCAGCCGATGGCCATGAACTGGTCGTAGCGCAGCCGCGGCAGGGTGCCGCGCAGCCAGATGTAGAGGAACAGGAACGCCCACACCTTGGCGGTGAACCAGAGCAGCGGCCACCAGCCGGTATTGGCGCCGTCCCAGATGCTGATCGGCCACGGTGCGTGCCAGCCGCCGAGGAACATCGTGGTGGCCAGGGCGGAGACCGTCGTCATGTTGACGTACTCGGCGAGCATGAACATCGCGAACTTCAGCGACGAGTACTCGGTGTGAAACCCGCCGACCAGTTCGCCCTCGGCCTCGGGCAGGTCGAACGGCGCCCGGTTCGTCTCGCCGACCATCGACGTGACATAGACGAGAAACGAAGGCAGCAGCAGGAACACGAACCACGTGCGGTCCTGCGCGGCCACGATGCCGGAGGTGGACATGGTGCCCGCGTAGAGGAACACCGCCGCGAACGACAGCGCCATCGCGATCTCGTAGGACACCACCTGGGCGCTCGACCGCAGTCCGCCCAGCAGTGGGTAGGTCGATCCGGATGCCCAGCCGGCCAGCACGATCCCGTACACGCCGATCGAGGTGACGGCGAGGATGTAGAGCACCGCGACGGCCAGGTCGGTCAGCTGCAGGGCGGTGCGGTGGCCGAACACCGACACCGCGCCGCCCATCGGGATCACCGCGAAGGCCAGGAACGCCGGCACCGTCGCGATCACCGGGGCGAGCAGATAGATCGGCTTGTCCACCCCCGCCGGGGTGAGGCCCTCCTTGAGCGCCAGCTTGATGCCGTCGGCCAGCGACTGCAGCAGGCCCTTCGGCCCGACGCGGTTGGGCCCGAAGCGCATCTGCATGCGGCCGAGCACCTTGCGTTCGATGAGGATCGCCGCCAGCACCGTCAGCAGTAAGAAGACGAAGACACCGACCGCCTTGGCGAGGATCAGCCACCACGGGTCGTGGCCGAACAGGGTCGGGTCGGGGTGGATCATCAGGTGGCCCGGCCGATCGTCACCACGGCGCCCGCGCCGGCCCCGAGTCGCTGGTGCAGCGCGGCGCCGGGGGAGTTCGTCGGCAGCCACACCACCCGGTCGTCCATGTCGGTGACGGCCAGCGGCAGGACGACGTCACCGCGTTCGGTGCCGACGCGCACGGGATCGCCCTCGGCACACCCGATTTCGGCGGCGGTCCCGGCCGACATCCGGACCACGGCTGGGCGTGCGGTGCCGGCCAGGTGCGGCTCCCCGTCCTGCAGACGACCGGCGTCGAGCAGCATGCGCCAGCTCGCCAGCACCGCCTGGCCTGCCTCCGGTGCGGGGGAGGCCGGCGCGGCCTCGTCCGGACCGGCCGGCCGCGCGCCGGCCCACAGGCCGAGCTCCGCCATCTCGGCCGCGGCCGCCTCCGGCGTGGGCAGTCCGAGGTCCACACCCATTTCGTCGGCGAGGATGTGCAGCACCCTGCGGTCGGCGTTCGCGTTGGTCTGCAGCGCGGCGGGGAACGGACGCTGCCGGCCCTCCCAGTTGACGAACGAACCCGACTTCTCCACGACAGGGGCCACGGGGAACACCACGTCGGCGATCGCGGTGACCGCGCTCTCGCGCAGCTCCAGGCTCACCACGAACGGTGCGGCGCGTAAAGCCGCCATGGCGGCGTCCGGATCGGGCAGGTCGGCGATGTCGAGGCCGCCGACGAGGACGGCGCCCACATCGCCCGAACCCGCCGCGTCGAGGATCGCCGCCGTGTCGCGTCCGGTGGCGGCGGGCAGTGCGGAGATGTTCCATGCCGCCGCCGTCTGCGCCCGCGCCTGCGGGT
>NZ_JAUMSQ010000169.1:0-6528 GCF_030519285.1 Mycolicibacterium arseniciresistens | reverse complement strand
TCGGGACCGCGCGGATGGCTGCGCAGGACCAACCACAGCCCGGGCCTCATCAACGTCGTGAAGCGCGCCCGGCGCGCGCTGCCCGGCGATCCGGAGTTCGGTGATCCGCTGTCGGCCGCCGGGGTGGGCGGCCCCCGCGCCGCCGCGCGCGTCGCGGACCGGTTGCTCGACCGCGACGCCGCGACGCGCGAGGTCAGCCTCGGCGCCCTGCAGGTGTGGCAGGCGCTGACCGAACGGGTGTCGGGCAAGCCGGCGAACCGCGAGGTGACGCTGGTGTTCACCGACCTCGTGGGGTTCTCGCCGTGGTCGCTGCGCGCCGGCGATGACGCCACGCTGCGCCTGCTGAGGCGTGTCGCGCAGGTCGCCGAGCCGCCGCTGCTCGAGGCGGGCGGTCACATCGTGAAGCGGATGGGCGACGGCATGATGGCCGTGTTCACCGACCCCGTCGTGGCGGTGCGCGCGACGATCACGGCGATGGAGGCGGCCAGGGCCGTCGAGGTGGACGGCTACACCCCGCGGATGCGTGCGGGCGTACACACCGGCCGGCCCCAGCGCATCGGCTCGGACTGGCTGGGCGTGGACGTCAACATCGCCGCGAGGGCGATGGACCGGGCGACCCGAGGCGGGCTGGTCGTCTCGCAGACCACGCTGGAGCGGATTCCCGACGACGAGTTCGACGCGCTCGGTGTCACGGTGAAGCGGCAGCGCAGGCCGATCTTCACCACCAAACCGGACGGCGTTCCGTCCGATCTGTCCATGTACCGGCTGCGCAGCCGCAGGGGCCACGAACCCGCCGACGAACCGGCCGACGACTGACCGGACTGCGGCTGGGCGGGCGCACCTGACGGGCGCGGGGGCCGATCCGGTGATCCCCTATGATCGCCGGGTGGCCGAGCAGCCCGATCACGTGGCCGAAACCCTGTCCGAAGAAGCGCTGACCGAGGCGGTCAGCGCTGCCCGGCGCGCCTTCGAGCTGGCCGCCGACCTCGATGCGCTGGCAAGGGCCAAGACCGAACACCTGGGCGACCGCGCCCCGATCGCGCTGGCCCGCCAGGCGCTCGGCGGGCTGCCCAAGGCCGAGCGGGCCGACGCGGGCAAGCGGGTCAACGTCGCGCGGACCGAGGCGCAGCGCAGCTACGACGACCGTCTCGCCGTGCTGCGCGCCGAACGGGACGCCGCGGTGCTGGTCGCAGAGCGCATCGATGTGACGCTGCCCTCGACGCGGCAGCCCGTCGGCGCCCGGCATCCGATCACCATCCTGGGTGACCACATCGCCGACACCTTCGTCGCGATGGGCTGGGAACTGGCCGAGGGCCCCGAGGTCGAGACCGAGCAGTTCAACTTCGACGCGCTGAACTTCCCGCCCGACCATCCCGCGCGCAGCGAGCAGGACACCTTCCACATAGCGCCGGACGGCTCGCGCCAGGTGCTGCGCACGCACACCTCGCCGGTGCAGGTCCGGGCGCTGCTGGAACGCGAGCTCCCGGTGTACATCATCTCGATCGGCCGTACGTTCCGCACCGACGAGCTGGACGCCACCCACACCCCGGTCTTCCATCAGGTCGAGGGGATGGCGGTGGACAAGGGGCTGACGATGGCGCACCTGCGCGGCAGCCTCGACGCGTTCGCCAGGGCGCTGTTCGGGCCGCAGGGGCGCACCCGGTTCCGGCCGCACTTCTTCCCGTTCACCGAACCCTCCGGTGAGGTGGACGTGTGGTTCGAGGGCAAGAAGGGCGGCGCCGGCTGGGTGGAGTGGGGCGGCTGCGGCATGATGAACCCGAACGTGCTGCGCGCCTGCGGGATCGACCCCGACGTCTACTCCGGGTTCGCCTTCGGCATGGGACTTGAGCGAACCCTGCAGTTCCGCAACGGCATTCCCGACATGCGCGACATGGTCGAGGGTGACGTCCGGTTCTCGCTGCCGTTCGGGGTCGGCGTCTGATGCGCATCCCGTACAGCTGGCTGCGCGAGGTGGTCCGCGCCGGTGCCCCGGACTGGGAGGCCTCGCCCGACGAACTCGAGCAGACGTTCATCCGGATCGGTCACGAGGTCGAGGGGATCATCCCGGTCGGTCCGGTGACGGGTCCGCTCACCGTCGGCCGTGTCGCCGAGATCGAGGAGCTCACCGAGTTCAAGAAGCCGATCCGGGCGGTGAAGGTCGACGTCGGTGAGCCGGAGCTGCGCGACATCGTCTGCGGCGCTACCAATTTCGCTGTCGGCGACCTCGTCGTGGTCGCGCTGCCGGGCACGGTGCTGCCCGGCGACTTCAGCATCGCCACCCGCAAGACCTACGGCCGGACGTCGGACGGCATGATCTGTTCGACCTCCGAACTGCGGCTGGGCGCCGACCAGGCCGGGATCCTGGTGCTGCCGCCGGGTACGGCGGCGCCCGGAGCCGATGCCGTCGAGGTGCTCGGCCTCGACGACGTGGTGTTCGACCTGGCGATCACACCCGATCGCGGCTACTGCCTGTCGGTTCGGGGGATGGCCCGCGAGATCGCCTGTGCCCATGACCTGCCCTACGCCGATCCCGCCGACGTGCCTGCGCTGCCCGTCGAGGGTGAGGCGTGGCCGCTGACCGTCCAGCCCGACACCGGCGTGGTGCGCTTCGGTCTGCGTCCGGTCACCGGCATCGACCCGGCGGCGGTGTCGCCGTGGTGGCTGCAGCGCCGGCTGATCCTCTGCGGGATCAGGGCAATCTCGCCTGCGGTCGACGTCACCAACTACGTGATGCTCGAACTCGGCCATCCCATGCACGCTCATGACCGCAGCCTGATCAACGGCGGCCTCGAGGTCCGGGCGGCCCGTGCGGGGGAGACGGTGGTCACCCTCGACGACGTGAAGCGCACCCTCGCTGCGGGTGACGTGCTGATCGTCGACGACGCGGCGACCGCTGCGATCGGCGGCGTGATGGGTGCGGGCACCACCGAGGTCCGCGACACCACCACCGACGTGCTGCTCGAGGCCGCGGTGTGGGACCCGGCCGCGGTGTCGCGGACCCAGCGCCGGCTGCGGCTGGCCAGCGAGGCCGGCCGGCGCTACGAACGCTCGGTCGATCCGGCGATCTCCGTCGCCGCGCTCGACCGCTGCGCCGCGCTTCTGGCCGAGATCGCGCACGGCACAGTCGAACCCACGTTGACCGACTGGCGTGGTGATCCGCCGCGCGAGGACTGGGCCCAGCCCGCGGTGAGCATGGCGGTCGACCTGCCCGATCGCATCGCCGGCGTCGACTACGCCGAGGGCACCACGCCGCGCCGGCTCACCCAGGTGGGCGCCGACGTGACCGTCGACGGCGGTCGGCTCACAGCGACCCCGCCGAGCTGGCGGCCCGACCTGCGGGAACCGGCCGACCTCGTCGAGGAGGTGCTGCGGCTGGAAGGTCTGGAAGTGATCCCCTCGGTGCTGCCCGCCGCGCCGCCCGGCCGTGGCCTGACGCCGATCCAGAAGCGGCGCCGGGCGGTCGGCACGTCGCTCGCGCTCGCCGGTTTCGTCGAGATCCTGCCGTCGCCGTTCCTGCCCGCCGGGGTGTTCGATCAGTGGGGGCTGGCCGCCGACGACCCGCGACGGCGCACCACCGAGGTGCTCAACCCCCTGGAGACCGACCGGCCGCACCTGGCCACCACCCTGCTTCCCGCCTTGCTGGAGACGTTGAGCCGCAACGTGTCCCGCGGTACGGTCGACGTCGGGCTGTTCGCCGTGGCCCAGGTGGTGGAGCCGACGGAGAACACCCGTGCGGTCGACCGCATCCCCACCGACCGGCGACCCACCGCCGAGGAGATCGCGGTTCTCGACGCGTCGCTGCCACGTCAGCCCGAGCACGTCGCCGTCGTGCTTGCTGGTCTCCGCGAACCGGCAGGGCCCTGGGGTCCCGGCCGGGCGGTCGAAGCGGCCGACGCCTTCGAGGCGGTGCGCGCCATCGGGCGGGCCGCAGGTGTGGACTTCGCGCTGCGGTCCGGTGAGCGGCTGCCCTGGCATCCGGGCCGGTGTGCCGAGATCCTGGTCGGCGACATCAGTGACGGCGTGGTCGTCGGCCACGCCGGTCAGCTGCATCCCGCGGTGATCGAGCGGGCCGGCCTGCCCAGGGGGGCGTGCGCGGTCGAACTCGACCTCGACGCGGTGCCGATCGTGGAATCGCTGCCCGCCCCGTCGGTGTCGCCGTTCCCGGCGGTGTTCCAGGACGTCAGCCTGATCGTCGGAGAGGACGTCGCGGCGCAGAGCGTGATCGCTGCGGTGCGTGCCGGCGGCGGCCCGCTGCTGGAGGACGTCCGGCTGTTCGACGTCTACACCGGCCCGCAGGTCGGCGACGGCCGCAAGTCGCTGGCGTTGGCCCTACGATTCCGCGCCACCGACCGAACGCTCACCGAGGACGAGGCCAGCGCGGCCCGTGACGCCGCCGTCGCGGTGGCTGCCGAGCGGGTCGGCGCGGTGCAGCGCCGCTGAGCTGTGCCCGGTGGCGCGAGTCTCAGGCCACCAGTAGGCGCGCCGGGCTGCGGCCCAGCACCTGACGCCATGGGATCTCCTCCGGGTTCTCCGTCAGCCGCAGCGGCGGATCAACGGCGAGAACCGATCTCACACACTCGTGCACGGTCACCTTCGCCAGTGCCGTGCCTAGGCAGTAGTGCACCCCGGCGCCGAAGTTCACCAGCTTGGGCGTGTCCGGCCGGGTGAAGCGGGCGGCGTCGAACTGATCCGGGTCGTGCCAGGCTGTCTCGTCGCGGCAGGCGGCGGCGATGCACAGAAACACCATCGAGCCGGCCGGAAGCGACACCCCATACATCTCGATCGGCGCCACAGCGGTGCGTGGGATCAGCGGGATGCTGGGCTCCATGCGGATCGTCTCCGTGACGGCGCTCGCCATCAGGACGTCGTCGTCGCGCGCTATCTCGTCGCGGTACTGCAGCGCCACCAGCAGGCTGCACGGGATCTGGCTTCCGGTGGTGTCGTGACCGGCCACCAGGAGATTGGCGATCATCGTGACCGTCTCGTCGTGGGTGAGGCGTTCACCGTCGGCCTCCGCGGCCAGCAGGGCGGTGATGAGATCGGGTCCGGGGTCCTGCGCCCGGCGGGCCGTCAATTCGTCGACGTAGCTGTGCAATTCGATGATGGCGGTGGTCGCGGCCGCGACCTGTTCGGCGGTCATCACGAAGAAGACGGGACTCAGCGCGTCGGCCCATCGGGCGAACACCGCCACATCGGCGTCGGGTACGCCGAGCAGACGGCAGATCAGCCGGGTGCCCAGTTGCGAGCACGCCGTGACGAGGTCGCCACCGTCGCGCACCGTGCCGGCCGCCTCCTCGGCCATGGCGGTCGCGGTGGACTGCAACGCCGCGACCGATCGCGGTGTGAAGGACTTCGAGACCAGGGAACGTATCCGCCGGTGGTAGTCGCCTTCTGTGGTGAACATCAACCGGCCGTACCAGTCGCGCAGTGGACCGTCGGTGATACCCATGACGTCGAACAGCGTCAGCCCGATTCCGTTGAGCCGCGGGTCGTGTGCCAGCGACTCGACGTCGTCGTGGCGCAGGACGACGGTGGCTCCGGTTACCTCGTCGGCGGCCAGTGCCCCGTGCTGGGCCGCCTCGCGCAGTACCCGGTGCATGTCGGTGGTGAACGATCCCGTCAGGTCGACCGATGTCGCCATGGCGCCTCCTCCGTCGCCCCTATTGTCCGGCCGCGACGACGGTCGGCGGCCGGCAATGGACAGAAGAGGACGGGACCGCTTGACGACTCAACAAGTTGCTGAGCGGAAGTCGCGAGTGTGAACGTCACGACGATTTCAGCCCGAATGCGTCGTGACGTTCACACTCGCGGCGCGACAGGTGCGGCTACTGCACCGGGTTGGTCAGGTCGGCGAGGCCGTCGCCGAGTTCGCACCGCACCACGTCGCCCGCCTCGATGCCGACCGCGCCGGGAGTACCGGTCGACAGGATGTCGCCCGGGTAGAACGGCATCACCTGGCTGTGGAAGCTGAGCAGCTCGGCGGGGGAGAACGTCATCCCCGACACGGTGTCCTTGCGGTGCACCGCGCCGTTGTGGATGGTCGCGACGCGCAGGTCCGCCAGCGGCCCGTGGGCGAGCACCTCGTCCATGGTGATGAGGTCGGGGCCGAACGAGAAGAAGCTCGGGTAGTTCTTCACCCGGGTGAGGTAGCGCGGGTTCTCCAGCAGCACGGCCTCGGCGGTCTGGTCGAGCACCGGCACCACGCCCGCCACGTACGACAGCGCCTCCTCGACACCCACCTGGTAGCACGTCCGCCCGATCACCAGTCCGAGTTCCGCCTCCGAGGTCACCTTGCCGATCCCGGGCGGCACCACGATCGGCTCTCCCGGGCCGACGATCGTGTGGTCGCCCTTGATGAACGACGCCGGCGACGTGCGCGGGGCCTGCTCGCCGAGATCGCCTGCGTGTGCGCCGTAGTTCAGCCCGATGCCGAGGATCTTGCGGGGGCGTGTCCACGGCGCGAGCACCGGCGCGGCGGGGTCGGCACACGCGTCGTCGGAGACGCCGGCGGCCACGGCGGCGGCGAGT
>NZ_JAUMSQ010000168.1:0-19740 GCF_030519285.1 Mycolicibacterium arseniciresistens | reverse complement strand
GCCGGCCGGCCCGAGGAGGCGGCGGCCGCGTACCGACGCGCCATCGAGCTGACCGCGGACCCCGGCGTGGCGGCCCATCTGCGCCGACGCATGCCCTGACCGGCCATGGCGACGCGGACCGTTGCCATGATGAACGCCGATGCCATACGGTTTGCTCGTGCAGCGAGGGGGTCGCAGCGTGCCGGCTGCCCGGGGGCGTGGTCGCCCCGTCGGCGCCGACTCCGCACAGACCCGCCGCCGCATCGTGCGTGCCGCACGCGAGGTGATCAACCAGCGCGGCTACCCGGCGATGACGTTCCAGGCGATCTCCAAGCACACCGGATTGAGCCGGCCGACGCTGCACTACTACTTCGCCACCCGCGAGGACGTGTACCGCGCCGTGATGGAAGAGGCGAAGTCGATGCTCACCTCGGCGGTCGAGCGGGCGCTGGCGCACGATGCGCTGCTCGACCGGCTGGCCACCTTCTTCGTCGCGCTGCAGGAGGCCGAACACCGCGACCGCTCGACCATCGCCTTCACCATATCGGCCCGGCTCGAACCGCAGCGCAACCCCGAGCTGCTGCCGTTCAGCGCGCCGTCGCCGGTGCGGCAGTTCCTCACCAGGGTGGTCGAGGACGGCGTCGCGCACGGCGAGATCCGGGCCGACGCCGACACCGCAGGGATCGTGTCGATGCTGCACGTCGTTTTGTGGGGCCTCGGGTGCTACGCGAGCTTCGTCGCACGTCCCGACGACATGGAACCGGTGACGCAGCAGCTGGTCCGGTTGTTCGCCGGCGGGCTGCCCACCAACGACGCCGGCGACCGGTCGGCTTGAGGACGAAGACACGCATCGCGACACGCCGAGCGGTGTCGGAGGTCGGTCATAGACTGGCCACCCTATGAGCGGTTCATCGTCTACGTCCTCGGGGTCGTTCGTTCACCTGCACAACCACACCGAATACTCGATGCTCGACGGTGCCGCGAAGGTCAAGCCGATGCTCGCCGAGGCGCAGCGGCTCGAGATGCCCGCGATCGGGATGACCGACCACGGCAACATGTTCGGCGCCAGCGAGTTCTACAACGCCGCCACCGACGTCGGGATCACCCCGATCATCGGGGTGGAGGCCTACATCGCCCCGGCGTCGCGGTTCGACACCAAGCGGGTGCTCTGGGGCGACCCGAGTCAGAAGAGTGACGACGTGTCGGGCAGCGGCTCGTACACGCACATGACGATGGTGGCCGAGAACGCCACCGGCCTGCGCAACCTGTTCAGGCTGTCGTCGCTGGCCTCGTTCGAGGGGCAGCTCGGCAAGTGGTCGCGGATGGACGCCGAGATCATCGCCGAGCACGCCGAGGGCATCATCGCCACCACCGGCTGTCCGTCGGGCGAGGTCCAGACGCGGCTGCGTCTCGGGCACGAGCGCGAGGCGCTGGAGGCCGCGGCCAAGTGGCGGGAGATCTTCGGGCCGGAGAATTTCTTCCTCGAGCTGATGGACCACGGCCTCGACATCGAGCGCCGGGTCCGCGAGGGACTGCTGGAGGTGGGCCGCAAGCTGTCCATCCCGCCGCTGGCCACCAACGACTGCCACTACGTCACCCGTGACGCCTCGCAGAACCACGAGGCGCTGCTGTGCATCCAGACCGGCAAGACGCTGTCGGACCCCACCCGCTTCAAGTTCGACGGCGACGGCTACTACCTGAAGTCGGCGGCGGAGATGCGGGCGCTGTGGGACCAGCAGGTCCCCCGCGCGTGCGACTCGACGCTGCTCATCGCCGAGCGTGTGCAGTCCTACGCCGAGGTGTGGCAGCCGCGCGACCGGATGCCGGTCTTCCCGGTGCCCGAGGGGCATTCGCAGGAGAGCTGGCTGCGGCACGAGGTGAGCGCCGGCCTGGAGCGCCGCTTCTCGGGCGGCACGGTGCCGCAGGAGTACCTCGACCGCGCCGACTTCGAGATCAAGGTCATCTGCGACAAGGGTTACCCGTCGTACTTCCTCATCGTCGCCGACCTGATCAACTACGCCCGCTCGGTGGACATCCGGGTGGGGCCGGGGCGCGGATCGGCGGCGGGTTCGCTGGTGGCCTACGCGATGGGCATCACCAACATCGACCCGATCCCGTACGGGCTGCTGTTCGAACGGTTCCTCAACCCCGAGCGGGTCTCGATGCCCGACATCGACATCGACTTCGACGACCGTCGCCGCGGTGAGATGCTGCGCTATGCCGCCAACAAGTGGGGCAGCGACCGGGTGGCCCAGGTCATCACCTTCGGCACCATCAAGACCAAAGCGGCGCTGAAGGATTCGGCGCGGGTGCACTACGGTCAGCCCGGCTTCGCGATCGCCGACCGGATCACCAAGGCGTTGCCGCCGCCGATCATGGCCAAGGACATCCCGCTGTCGGGCATCACCGATCCGGCCCACGACCGGTACAAGGAGGCCACCGAGGTCCGCGGGCTGATCGACGCCGACCCCGACGTGCGGACCATCTACGAGACCGCGCGCGGGCTCGAGGGCCTGGTCCGCAACGCCGGCGTGCACGCCTGCGCGGTGATCATGAGTTCCGAGCCGCTGGTCGACGCCATCCCGCTGTGGCGGCGGCCGCAGGACGGCGCGGTGATCACCGGCTGGGACTATCCGTCGTGCGAGGCCATCGGCCTGCTGAAGATGGACTTCCTGGGCCTGCGGAACCTGACGATCATCGGCGACTGCCTGGAGAACATCAGGGCCAACCGGGGCATCGACCTCGACCTGGACACCGTGCCGCTCGACGATCCGGCGGCCTACGAACTGCTCGGACGTGGCGACACGCTGGGTGTGTTCCAGCTCGACGGCGGCCCGATGCGCGACCTGCTGCGGCGGATGCAGCCGACGGGGTTCGAGGACGTCGTCGCGGTCATCGCGCTGTACCGGCCGGGGCCGATGGGCATGAACGCCCACAACGACTACGCCGACCGCAAGAACAACCGTCAGGCCATCAAGCCGATCCATCCCGAGCTCGAGGAGCCGCTGCGCGAGATCCTCGCCGAGACCTACGGCCTGATCGTCTACCAAGAGCAGATCATGCGCATCGCGCAGAAGGTGGCCGGCTACTCGCTGGCCCGAGCCGACATCCTGCGCAAGGCCATGGGCAAGAAGAAGCGCGAGGTGCTGGAGAAGGAGTTCGAGGGCTTCTCCGACGGCATGAAGGCCAATGGCTTCTCCGCGGCGGCGGTCAAGGCGCTGTGGGACACCGTGCTGCCCTTCGCCGACTACGCGTTCAACAAATCCCACGCCGCCGGGTACGGGCTGGTGTCCTACTGGACGGCGTACCTGAAGGCCAATTACCCGGCCGAGTACATGGCGGGTCTGCTCACCTCCGTCGGCGACGATAAGGACAAGGCCGCGGTCTACCTGGCCGACTGCCGTCGGCTGGGCATCACCGTGCTGCCGCCGGACGTCAACGAGTCGGTGCAGAACTTCGCCTCGGTCGGCACCGACATCCGGTTCGGGCTCGGCGCGGTGCGCAACGTCGGCGCGAATGTGGTGGCGTCGCTGGTGAACACGCGCGCCGAGAAGGGCAAGTACACCGACTTCTCGGACTACCTGAACAAGATCGACATCTCGGCGTGCAACAAGAAGGTGACGGAGTCGCTGATCAAGGCCGGCGCCTTCGATTCGCTCGGCCATCCCCGCAAGGGCCTGTTCCTGGTGCACACCGACGCGGTGGACTCGGTGCTGGGCACCAAGAAGGCCGAGGCGATGGGTCAGTTCGACCTGTTCGGCGGCGCCGACACCGCGACCGACGCGGTGTTCACCATCAAGGTGCCCGACGAGGAGTGGGAGGACAAGCACAAGCTCGCCCTGGAACGGGAGATGCTCGGGCTGTACGTGTCCGGGCACCCGCTCAACGGGGTGGCCCATCTGCTGGCCAACCAGGTCGACACCCAGATCCCGGCGATCCTCGACGGTGACGTCGCCAACGACGCGCAGGTGCTGGTGGGTGGCATCCTCGCCTCGGTGAACCGGCGGGTGAACAAGAACGGACTGCCCTGGGCCTCAGCGCAACTGGAGGATCTCACCGGCGGCATCGAGGTGCTGTTCTTCCCGCAGACCTACTCGTTGTTCGGCGCCGAGATCGCCGACGACGTGGTGGTGTTGGTGAAGGCGAAGGTCGCCGCCCGGGATGACCGGATCGCGCTGATCGCCCACGAACTGGTGGTGCCCGACTTCTCCAGCGCGCAGGTGAACCGGCCGCTCGCGGTGAGCCTGCCGACGCGGCAGTGCACCGTGGACAAGGTGAGCGCGCTCAAGGCGGTGCTGGCCAACCACCCGGGTGTGTCGCAGGTGCACCTGCGGCTGATCAGCGGTGAGCGCATCACTACCCTGGAACTGGACCAGGCGCTGAGGGTCACGCCGTCGCCGGCGCTGATGGGCGACCTGAAGGCGCTGCTCGGGCCGGGCTGCCTGGGGGGCTAGAGGTCGATCCGGACGATCGCGCTGTCGTCCCAGAGGTGGCGGGCGCGCGCCCGTCGTATCTTCTCGCGCCACGGCAGGTTGCTGTGCACGTTGCGCACGCCCGGGATCTTCAGCAGCGGGACCACGTTGTACTGCCAGCCGTAGCGGCGGCGCAGCAGCTCGTCGGCCGCAGCGGCGGGGGCACCGGACAGGATCGTCGCCCGCCCGTCGACGGTCCCGGCTTCGGGGCTGACGCGGCCCCGGTGGTCGCACACCTGCAGCTGCACGCGTGGGTCGTGGGTCAGTCGGCGGGTCTTCGGGCCGATCTTCGTGCGGAACACCAGCGCTGAGCCGTCGAACGCGAACCAGATCGGGGTGTCGAGGGGGGTGCCGTCGCGACGCTGGGTGCGCAGCAGCGCGTAGCGGGAGTGCCGGAGGTCGTCGAGGGTCTGCATGGTGTCGAGTTCAGCACTTAGAGTTGGCTCCAAGTCAAGAGGAGGCGGCGGAGATGACGGCGAACCTGACGATCGGCGAGGTGGCCCGCCGCGCGGGGATCGCGGCGACCACGCTGCGGTACTATCGAGCAGATCGGGCTGCTCGCGCCCGCGGGCCGGGTGGGGGTCAGCGCCGTTACGGCGACGCGATCCTGGCCCGGCTCGAAGTGATCCGGCTGTGCAAGACGGCGGGGTTCGCACTGGAGGACATCGCGGTGCTGTTCGCCGACGACGCGCCGGGCCGGCCGCTCAGCCGGGCGCTGGCGCAGTCGAAGCTCGCCGAGATCGACGCCAGGATGGACGAGTTGCGCCGGGCGAGGGAGATCGTCGAGTGGGGGATGGCGTGCACCTGTCCCTCGATCGACGACTGCACGTGCGGGGTGCACGCGATCGGCTCGGCGACGCCGATGAACTCCGGCTGCGTCACGATGTACCGGTGACCGACGACATGACCGGCGACACCGCGCAGACCTCCCGTCACATCGGGGTGTGGATCGACGCGCCACCGGAGGTGGTGTACGCCTTCGCCTCCGACCCGCAGCAGATGCCGCGCTGGGCGGCAGGCCTGGCCGCGGGCGAGCTGCGGCGGAGCGACGAGGGCTGGGTGGCCGACTCGCCGATGGGGCAGGTGACCGTCGAGTTCGCGCCGGTCAACGAGTTCGGCGTGATCGACCATGTCGTGCGGCTGCCGTCCGGCGAGGCGGTGTACAACGCCCTGCGCGTCGTTCCCGCAGGAGCCGGTGTGCCTCGCTGTGAAGTGGTGTTCACCGTGCGGCAGCGCGCCGGGATGACCGACGAAGAATTCGAGGCCGACGTCGCGGCGGTGACCGCCGACCTGCAGTCGTTGCGCAGACTGCTCGAGCGTTAATCCCGCCGCGGCCGACGGGCGTGCCGCAGCAGCAATTCGACGATGTCGTCAGGACGCTCCTCGATCAGATAGTGCTGGCCGTTGGGGACGACGTGCACGGTCACGTCGGACCAGCCGAAGCGGGAACGCAGTTCCTCCGCGGTGTCGGGCAGCGTGGCGCCGAACACGTGCTCACCGCCGACGAGCAGCAGGGGCACGTCGACCAGGTCCCGGTGCGCGTCGTTGAAGACGATGTTCCGCGGGATCGCGCGATACATCTCAAAGGCGGCACGCAGGTGCGGCCCGTCGCGGTACGCCTCGACGTAGTGGTCCAGATCCGCATCGGTGATCACGCCCCGGCCCCGGGTGCCGATGTCGAAGAAATAGCCGAAGTAGTCCCGTTGCCGCCCGGACACCAGAGCCTCGGGCAGGTCGGGCACCATGTGGAATTCGCCATGCCACAGCGCGACGTCGACGCCTGGACTGGCGAAGCGCCCGGTGCCCGCGATGAGCGTCTCCAGGATGGTCGCGCTGAGCACCCGCTGCGGATGGCGGCGTGCCCCCGCGTATGCCACCCAGCCGCCGATGTCATGACCGACGAGGTGGACGGCGCCGAGTCCGAGATGGTCGATGAGCGCGAAGACGTCGTCGGCCATCTGCGTGGCGTCGTAGCCGTCCTCGGGGGCGTCGGACTCGCCGACCCCCCGCAGGTCGACCGCGACGACGGTGTGGGACGCGGCCAGTCGTGGCATCACGGCGCGCCATTCGTACCAGTCCTGGGGGAAACCGTGCAGGAGGACCATGGCGGGGCCGGATCCGCCGCTGACGTGATGAAGGGTGATCCCGTTGACCCGGGCGGTCGCGGAGGTGAATGCGTCGCCGAGGCCGTGCGGTGATGTGGTCATGTCTGTGCCGACCGGAATGCGGTCGAGAACTAATCGACCCCCGGGCGGGCAGGCGCTACTGGCGGTCTGTGCAGAAGACGCCGAGGCCGAGCCAGGCGGCGGTGGCCGCCGCGGCACCGGCGAGCACCGCAGGCGCGGCGCTCATGGTGGCTACGCCGACGATCACGGTCACCAGGGCGCCGAGCATCAGCGCGATCACCTTGTACGCGGGCCATGGCACACCGGCGACACTCACATCGCACGTCGCACGGGAGACCGTGGAACGGAGATGGCCTGCGGTGGTCATAGTTCGAGGGTACCTCTCAACCATGGTTTCGGCCAGCCGAAACTCTCAATACGGGCACCGGGTTTCTGTACCCGCCTAAGCTTGTTTAATGCCGCTGACCGGAGAATACGAACCGAGCACGTCGGACTGGGCACGCGAGAACGCCGAGCAGTACATGGCCTCAGGGGGCACCGAGGGCACCGAGCTGAAGGGTCGCCCCGTCATCCTGCTGACCACCGTCGGCGCCAAGACCGGCAAGCTCCGCAAGACCCCGCTGATGCGGGTGGAGAACAACGGGGAGTACGCGGTGGTCGCGTCGCTCGGCGGCGCGCCGAAGCATCCTGTCTGGTACCACAACATCAAGAAGAACCCGCGCGTGGAACTGCAGGACGGTTCGTCCACCCGCGACTACGACGCCCGCGAGGTGTTCGGCGACGAGAAGGCCGATTGGTGGGAGCGGGCCGTCAAGGCCTGGCCGGAGTACGCCGAGTACCAGGAGAGGACCGACCGGGAAATCCCGGTGTTCGTGCTGAGCCCGGCCGAGTAGACCGGGCCGGGCAAAACCGGCTGTACCCCTGCGACGGGCGGATGGCACCATTGAGCGGTGTCCGCCGACCTGAGCCAGCCCGTCACGTCGCCGTTGACCGCGGCCGACATCGACGAGGCCGCCGCGCGGATCGCCGACATCGTGGTGCGCAGCCCGCTGCACCTGTCCGAACGGCTGTCCGAGGCCACCGGTGCGACGGTGTACCTCAAGCGCGAGGACCTGCAGGCGGTCCGGTCCTACAAGCTGCGCGGCGCCTACAACCTGCTGATGCAGCTGTCCGACGCCGAACTGGCCGCCGGCGTGGTCTGCTCCTCGGCCGGCAACCACGCCCAGGGCTTCGCGCTGGCCTGCAGGTCGATGGGCATCAGGGGCCGGGTGTACGTGCCGACGAAGACGCCCAAGCAGAAGCGGGACCGCATCCGCTATCACGGCCGCGAGTTCATCGACTTGATCGCGGTCGGCGCCACCTACGACCTGGCCGCGGCGGCCGCCCTCGACGACGTGGCGCGCACCGGGGCCACGCTGATTCCGCCGTACGACGACCTGCGCACGATGGCAGGCCAGGGCACCATCGCCGCGGAGATCCTCGACCAGCTCGACGCCGAGCCGGACCTGGTGATCGTTCCGGTCGGCGGCGGCGGATGCATCTCGGGTATCACCACCTATCTGGCCGAGCGCACCACGAACACCGCGGTGCTCGGTGTGGAACCGGCGGGTGCGGCGGCCATGATCGCGGCCCTGGCCGCAGGCGAACCGATCACCCTCGATCACGTCGACCAATTCGTCGACGGCGCCGCCGTGAACCGCGCGGGCACGCTGCCGTTCGCCGCGTTGACCGCCGCGGGCGACATGGTGTCGCTCACCACGGTCGACGAGGGCGCGGTGTGCACCGCGATGCTGGACCTGTACCAGAACGAGGGCATCATCGCCGAGCCGGCCGGGGCGCTGGCGGTGGCGGGGCTGCTGGAGGCGACGGTCGAACCGGGGACCACTGTGGTGTGCCTGGTCTCCGGCGGCAACAACGACGTGTCGCGCTACAACGAGATCCTCGAGCGCTCGCTGGTCCACCTCGGGCTCAAGCACTATTTCCTGGTCGACTTCCCGCAGGAGCCGGGCGCGCTGCGCCGTTTCCTCGACGAGGTGCTCGGTCCGGGCGACGACATCACGCTGTTCGAGTACGTCAAACGCAACAACCGGGAGACCGGTGAGGCGCTGGTCGGCATCCAGCTCGGCTCGGCCGCCGACCTCGACGGACTGCTGGTGCGCATGCGCAGCTCGGACATGCACGTCGAGACACTGGAGCCGGGTTCGCCGGTCTACCGCTACCTGACCTGAAGCGGCCGACGGCGCGCCGTCACGGCTCGACCTGCACCAAGGCGTCGTCGTTGGCACGGAAGATCGGCTCGATGGGTAAGCCGGCCTCGGCGGCCAGTCTGGTGAGCAGCGCCGCCCACTCCCGGTCGGCGGGGGAGACCGGCCCGCGGCCCGGACGTGTCAGCAGCAACGCGACCGTCGTTCCCGCCCGCATCCCCGCCAGCACATCGGTCAGGGCGCTGAACACAGCGTCGACAGGCCGGCGCCGTGGCCGCGGACCGAGCGGCACATCGCTCAGTGCCTTGATCAGCCGGCGGTCCGGCCCGACGAAACCCACCCACAGGAGGCGCTCGCCGAAGCCCAACGGACCCATCAGGGCGCGCCAGCGCTGACCCAGGTCCGTTGGCGAGTGGATCGGATCGGTGGCCGAGTCGATTGGCGGTATCTCGTACACATCAGTCATACCGCCGAGCGTGTCCCGGATCCGGCGAGAACGGAAACCATTCGTCCACAGGCGGATTCGCTGTGGGCGACCGGGTTGACAGAACGTCAGGTCTGCGCCATGCGGCCGTGCTCCTGTGTCAGGCCGAGCGCAGCACCGCAAAGGAGTGCCCCGGCAGCCGGGTCGCCTCGCCCTCCACCGCCGGCTCGTCCCAGGAGAGCACCACCTCGCCGGTGACCGGGACGGTTACCGGTTCGGCGCCGAGATTGCAGGCGACGGCGAAGGCGCCGCGGTGCATGACGAGCCAGCGCTGCTCCTCGTCGTAGTCCACCCGCAGGTGATCCAGCCACGGATCGGCAAGGTCGGGTTCGCGGTGCCGCAGCGCGATGAGATCGCGGTAGACGGCCAGCATCCGGGCGTGGTCGCCGTCGGCCACCTCGTCCCAGTTCAGCTTGGAACGCAGGAACGTCTCGGGGTCCTGCGGGTCGGGGATCTCGTCGGCGTCCCAGCCGTGTTCGGCGAACTCCGCCTTGCGGCCCTCAGCGGTGGCCCGCGCGAGTTCCGGTTCGGGGTGGGAGCTGAAGAACTGGAACGGTGAGGACGACGCCCACTCCTCACCCATGAAAAGCATGGCGGTGTAGGGCGATCCGAGTGCCAGCGCCGCCTTGACCGCGAGCTGACCGGGTTCCAGGTTCTGCGACGGACGGTCGCCGACGGCGCGGTTGCCGACCTGGTCGTGGGTCAGCGTGTAGGCGAGCAGCCGGGTGGCCGGGATCGACGAGGTGTCCAGCGGCCTGCCGTGCCTGCGGTGCCGGAACGACGAGTACGTGCCCGCGTGGAAGTACCCGTTCCGCAGCGTCTGCGCCAGCGTTTCGATCGAGCCGAAATCACCGTAGTAGCCCTGTGTCTCGCCCGACACCGCGGAGTGGATGGCGTGGTGGATGTCGTCGTCCCACTGTGCGGTCATCCCGAGGCCGCCACGCTCGCGGGGTGTGATCAGTCGCGGGTCGTTCATGTCGCTCTCGGCGATCAGCGAGAGCGGACGGCCGAGTTCGGTTGAAAGCGCGTCGGTTTCGGCGGACAGTTCCTCGAGGATGTGGAATGCCGTGGTGTCGACGAGGGCGTGCACGGCGTCCAGCCGCAGTCCGTCGGCGTGGAACTCGCGCATCCACCGCAGGGCGCAGTCGATGATGTAGCGGCGCACCTCGTCGGCGTCGGCGTCGGCGATGTTGATCGACTCGCCCCACGGATTGCTGCCACTGGAGAGGTAAGGGCCGAACCGGGGGAGGTAGTTGCCCGAGGGTCCGAGGTGGTTGAACACCGCGTCGATCAGCACACCCAGTCCGCGCCGGTGGCAGGCGTCGACCAGCCGGATCAGGCCGTCGGGGCCGCCGTAGGGTTCGTGCACCGCGTACCAGAGCACGCCGTCGTAGCCCCAGCCGTGGGTGCCGCCGAATGCGTTGACCGGCATCAGTTCCACGACGTCGACACCGAGATCGATCAGGTGGTCCAGCTTGTCGATCGCCGCGTCGAAGGTGCCCGCCGGGGTGAAGGTGCCGACGTGCAGCTCGTAGATCACCGCACCCTCGATCGACCTGCCCGCCCAGTCGGAGTCGGTCCAGGCATCGGCTGCGGGCCGCCAGCGCTGCGAACGCTCGTGCACGCCCTCGGGCTGGCGCGGTGACCGAGGGTCGGGCAGCACCTTCGGGTCGTCGTCGAGCACGAAACCGTACCGCGCATCGATGCGGGCGTCGACGTCGGCGCGCCACCAGCCGTCGCCGGAGGCGACCATCGGATGCAGCGTGCCGTCCACATCGAGGCGCACCCGCTCGGGCCGCGGCGCCCACACCGCGAACTCAACCATTCGTGCGCTCCAGCAACGCCACGGGCAGGTCGGCGAACAGCTCGCTCACCGGGACGGAACCGCTGAACCGTCCGCCGCCGATCCGGTCGGTCCACTCACCCGCGGGTAGCGGCAGAGTCGTGTCACCCCAACCGGATTCGGTGAGACCGACACTGTGCCGGGTCACCGCGGTGAGCACCTCGGCGCCGCGGGTGAAGGCCAGCACGTGCTGGGCGGCGGCGCCGCCGGCGAGCACCGGGCGGTAGTCACCGGAGAGGAACGCGTCAGGGCGCTCGCGGCGCAGGTGCAGCGCCTCGCGCACCACCCGGATCTTGGGATGGGTGGCCGCCTCCAGCGCCGCCCGCCGTTCGGCGTAGTCGACCGGCCGCCGGTTGTCCGGATCCACCAGGCTGTCCTCCCACAGTTCGGTGCCCTGATACACGTCGGGCACGCCGGGTGCGGTGAGGGTCACCAGTTTCTGCCCGAGGCTGTCGCTGCGCGCATGCCGGTCGAGCTGTTCGAGCAACCGGGTCAGCTCGGCGCCGACGGGTCCGTCGAGCACGGTGTCCAGCCACCGGTGCACCGCCGACTCGAAGGTCTCGTCCGGGTCGTTCCACGTGGTGTGCAGCGCGGCCTCGCGGATGGCCTTCTCGGCGTAGCCGTGCAGCCGCTCCCGCAGCTCGGGCGTCACCGTACCGTCGACCGGCCAGACGCCGAAGACGTTCTGCAGCAGGAACATCGCGGTGCCGGAATCGGGCGGCGAGGTGCGCTCCAACCAGGCCTCGACGTACTGCGCCCAGAGTGCGGGCACCTGGGAGAGCACCCCGATCCGGGCTCGCACGTCCTCACCGCGCTTGGTGTCGTGCGTGGTGAGCGCGGTCATCGCCGACGGCCACAGCCGGGCGCGGGCGTCGGCGCGCTGATGGAATTCCGCGGTGCTGACCCCGAACTTCTCGGGTTCGTTGCCGACCTCGTTGAGCGACACCAGCCGGGCGTCCCGGTAGAACAGGCAGTCCTCCATCGACTTGGCGGTGGAGGCGCCGCACAGCTGCTGCAGCCGCACCGACGTCTCGCGATTCATGGTGACCGCCGTGCACAGGATCGCCAGCGCTTCAGCGAGATCCGGGCGTTCGGCGACGGTCTCCTCGACGGCGACGGGCAGCACCAGCGACAGCGACGGGTAGTCCGACCGGTAGACGCCGATGTGGCTCAGCAGGGCGGCGATCGCGTTGGGCAGTTGCGGGTGGTCCACGCCCGTCGCGCCGGTCACGGTGCGGTGCAGTCGGGCCAGTTCGCTGCCCAGCGTGTCGGTGACCGCCCGCGCCTTGAGCCTGCGGGCCTCCGCGGGGGTCGACGCGTAGACGACCCCGGTGGACTCGTAGAGATCGGTCAGCGGCGCCTCACCGGCCGGGTCGAGGAACACCCCGCCGGTCTCGCGCAGCGCGTCGTAACCCGTCGTCCCGGCGACGGGCAGGCTGAGATCGAGCGGTTCGTCGACTGCCAGGATCTTCTCGATCACGATCCAGGCGTCGTCGCCGAGCAGGTCACGCAGCCATGCCAGGTAGCCGGCCGGGTCGGACAGGCCGTCGGGATGGTCGATGCGCACACCGTCGACCAGGCCGTCGGCCACCCAACGGCCCACCTCGGCGTGGGTGGCCTCGAACACCGCCCGGTCCTCCTGGCGCAGCCCCGCCAGCGAGGTGATGGAGAAGAACCGCCGGTATCCGCAGATGCCGTTGCGCCAGCCGGTCAGTCGGTAGCCCTGGCGGTCGTGCACCTGCGCGCCGGTGGCGTCCTGGCCGGCGGTGCCCGGCGCGATCGGGTAGGCCAGATCGCCCAGGCGCAACACCGGTTCGTCACCGCTGCGGTCGACCACCAGGTCGGCCACGTCGTCGTCGGAGCCCAGCACCGGCAGGACGATCCGGTGATCGGGGTCGAGATCCCAGTCGATATCGAAGTACGGGGCGTAGCGGGATTCGCGACCGTGCGTGAGCACATCCCACCACCAGGCGTTCTGAGCGGGGGAGTCGACGCCGACATGGTTGGGCACGATGTCGACCACCAGACCCATGCCGCGTGCCTTCGCGGCCGCGGACAGCCGTGCGAGACCGTCGGGGCCGCCGAGCGCGTGGGCCACCGTGGTGGGGTCGGTGACGTCGTAGCCGTGGGTGGACCCCTGCGCCGCGGTCAGGATCGGCGACAGGTACAGGTGCGAGACACCCAGCGCGTCCAGGTAGTCGAGCACGTTCTCCGCGTCGGCGAATGTGAAGCAGTCGCCGCGCATCTGCAGTCGGTACGTCGAGAGCACACGATCCATCGGTCAGGCCGTCTTGCGCAGCACGAGAACCGAACGCGCGGGCAGCGAGATCTTCTCGCCCGCGGCCACCACCAGGTCCGTGGCGCCGGTGGGATCGGCGGTGTCGAGCTCGGCGGTCCACTCGTTGGCGTAGAAGCCCTCCGGCGCGGCGAAGTCCTGCACCCGGTCGTGGGCGTTGAAGCACAGCAGGAAGGAATCGCCGACCACCCGCTCACCGCGCGCGTTAGGCGCGAAGATCGCCTCGCCGTTGAGGAACACTGCGACGCACTGGCCCAGCCCGGTGCCCCAGTCCTGCGGCGTCATCTCCGTGCCCGCCGGTGTCAGCCACGCGATGTCGCGCACCTCGTCGCCGCTGCGGATCGGGTTGCCCTCGAAGAACCGCCTGCGCCGGAACACCGGGTGCTTCTTGCGCACCCCGATCACCTTGCGGGTGAAGTCCAGCAGGTCGGCGTTGGTCTCGCACAGCGACCAGTCCATCCAGGCGATGTCGGAGTCCTGGCAGTACACGTTGTTGTTGCCGCGCTGCGTGCGGCCGATCTCGTCGCCGTGCGCGATCATCGGCGTGCCCTGCGACAACATCAGCGTCGCCAGGATGTTGCGCATCTGCTTGCCGCGCAGCACCCTGATCTCAGGATCGTCGGTCGGCCCCTCCACGCCGCAGTTCCACGACCGGTTGTGGCTCTCGCCGTCGCGGTTGTCCTCACCGTTGGCCTCGTTGTGCTTCTCGTTGTACGACACCAGGTCGTTCAGGGTGAAGCCGTCGTGGCAGGTGACGAAGTTGATGCTGGCGCTGGGCCGGCGTCCGGTGGCCTCGTAGAGGTCGGACGATCCGGTCAGCCGCGAGGCGAACTCGCCGAGGGTCGCGGGCTCGCCCCGCCAATAATCACGCACAGTGTCGCGATACTTCCCGTTCCACTCGGTCCACAAACCTGGGAAGTTGCCGACCTGGTAACCGCCTTCGCCGATGTCCCACGGTTCGGCGATCAGCTTGACCTGACTGACCACCGGGTCCTGCTGCACCAGGTCGAAGAACGCCGACAGCCGGTCCACGTCGTAGAATTCGCGGGCCAGGGTGGAGGCCAGGTCGAAGCGGAATCCGTCGACGTGCATGTCCAGCACCCAGTAGCGCAGCGAGTCCATGATCAGCTGCAGGGTGTGCGGGTGGCGGGCGTTGAGGCTGTTGCCGGTGCCGGTGAAGTCCTTGTAGAGCCGCAGGTCGCCGTCGAGCAGCCGGTAGTAGGCCGCGTTGTCGATACCGCGGAAGTTGATCGTGGGCCCGAGGTGGTTGCCTTCGGCGGTGTGGTTGTAGACGACGTCGAGGATGACCTCGATGCCCGCCTCGTGGAAGGCCTTCACCATCGTCTTGAACTCGGCCACGGCGCCGCCGGCGTGCCGGTTTGACGCGTACTGGTGATGCGGTGCGAAGAACCCGAAGGTGTTGTAGCCCCAGTAGTTTCGGAGTTCCAGGTCGAGCAGCCGGTGATCGTGCATGAATGCGTGCACGGGCATCAGTTCAATCGCGGTGATGTTCAGCGACTTGAGGTGCTCGATGATCACCGGGTGGGCCAGGCCCGCGTAGGTGCCGCGCAGCTCCTCCGGGATGCCGGGGTGGGTCTGCGTCATGCCCTTGACGTGGGCCTCGTAGATCACCGTCTCGTGATAGGGCGTGCGGGGCGCCCGGTCGGATCCCCACTGGAAGAACGGGTTGATCACCACGCTGGTCATGGTGTGCCCGAGTGAATCCAGCTGCGGCGGCGTCCCGCCGGAGGCGAGGTCGTCGGCGGCCAGGTCGTAGGAGAACAGCTCCTGGCCGAAGTCGAAGTCACCGTGGAAGGACTTGCCGTACGGGTCGAGTAGCAGCTTGCTGGCGTCACACCGGTGCCCGGCGGGCGGGTCCCACGGCCCGTACACGCGGAACCCGTAGCGATGTCCAGGCGTGACGGTGGGCAGGTAGGCGTGCCACACGTACCCGTCGACCTCTTCGAGGTCGATCCGCTCCTCGGTGCCGTCCTTGGCGATCATGCACAGTTCGACGCGGTCGGCGACCTCTGAGAACAGCGAGAAGTTGGTGCCGGCACCGTCATACGTGGCGCCCAGCGGATAGGACTCGCCCGGCCAGACGGTGGTGGCGCTGCGCGGCTTCGGCGCGGGGGATGCTGCGGTCACGGGGTCACCACCAGCCGGTGGCAGCGGCGATCTGTCGTCCCAGTTCGTTGGTCATGGTGCGCATGTACGTTGCCGAGATGTGGTGAGAGTCGTGATACAGCAATATGTTTCCCTCCACTGCGCGACAGTAGTCCTGGCGACACACCGCGTCGCTCAGGTCGAGGGCCTTGAGCATCGGGAATTGAGCGACGAAGTCCAGTGTCGGGTTGTGGTCGGAGAGTACCTCGGCCCGCTTGATGCCGCAGGAGATCGCATCGCCGCCGTCGGCCAGGCAGTCCGCCGGGAAGAACGGCTCGCCGTCGCGCACCAGCCATGGCGTGTCGCGCATCGCGAGGATCGGAATCCGGTTCTGCGACAATCTATCCCAGATGCCGAGGTAGCTCGGCGGCACGACGTCGCCCGGCTTGACGTTCCACGGCCGGGTCGAGGTGGTGAACACGTAATCGGGGCGGTCGGCGATCAGTTTGTCCATCACCCGTTCGTTCCACTGGTGGCACTTCGGGTACGGCCGGTTGTCGCCCATCACCAGCGGCACCTCTTCGGTGGTCAGCGGGCAGCCCATCTTCAGGTAGGTCACCACCCGGAAGTTGTGCAGCCGGCCCAGCAGGTCGAGCGCGGTGACCCAGTGCTCGGCGTGCGATCCGCCTGCCAGGGCGATGGTGCGGGTCGCGGTCTTGTCGCCGTAGGTGCAGTTGATCACACCGATGTTGTCGAAGTCGCTGATGCAGCCGTCGTTGGTGGTGGCGGGCAGGTCCTTCGTGGCCTCCAGCACGGTGGGCCGCATCGGCAGCTTGGGCACCTTCGCCCGATTGAGCAGCGCCCGCGCACCGGGGTAGTCGCGGGCCGACAGCCCGGACAGCTCCTTGCCGCTGGCGCGTTCGACGGTGACGTGTTCGCGCCACGTGAACGAGGTCGCAGTCAGCGCCACACCGAGCAGCGCGACCACCGACCCGAGCACGATCGTCGGCCTGCGCAACCGCTTGCGCAGAGGGACCGCGGGGCTGGTCGCCGCAGGCGCGCGGTAGCGGAGCGGCTCCTCGATGTAGCGGGTCGTCAGCCAGGCCAGCACGCCCGAAACCAGCAGCACGCCCGCGCCGTCGAGGAGGCTCGCGCGCTGGTGTCCGGTGTAGGAGAGCCAGAAGATCAGCAGCGGCCAGTGCCACAGGTACAGGGAGTAGGCCATCGCACCGAGGGCGACGAACGGCGCGGTGGCCAGCAGCCGGTTGGGGGCGGGCAACCGGCCGCCGGTGTGCGGATCGGCGAGCCGGTTGGCGGCCGACAGCACGAACAGGATGGTGGCGCCGACCGGCACCAGCGCCCAGGGGCCGGGGAACTCCTTGACGCCGTCGATCAGCGCGCCGCAGGCCAGGATCGCCGCCAGCGCGACCGTCGCGACGATCGTCCGCAGCCACATCGGCCAGCGCACATACTGCACCAGTGCGCCTGCCAGCGCGCCCAGCAGCATCTCCCAGGCCCGCGCGAAACTGTTGTAGTAGGCGGTGGCCTGGTCGGCGTTGTGCGCGAAGATCGCGTACACGAACGACGCGACGGTCAGCGCGGTGAGCACCACCACGAACACGGCCTTGAGGTGGCGCCGAAGGATGCGGCGCAGCAGCACGGCCAGGCCGAGGATCAGCGCCAGGAAGGCGATGTAGAACTGGCCCTGCACCGACATCGACCAGATGTGCTGCAGCGGGCTGACCGTCTCGCCTGCCCGCAGGTAGTCCGACGCCGTGTTGGCGAGTTCCCAGTTCTGGTAGTAGCCGAGGCTGGCCAGGCTCTGGTCGGCGAAGGTCTCCCACCGGGTCTCGGGCTGGACGAGGATGGTCAGCACCGCGGCGGCGGCCAGCACCACCACCAGCGCCGGTAGCAGCCGCCGCCCCAGCCGGATCACCTCGCGCCCCGGCCGCAGGGACACGCCGGGGGTGAGCGCCGCGCGCAGCAGGCGGCCGCCGAAGAAGAAGCCCGACAGCGCCAGGAAGACGTCGACGCCGCCGGAGACGCGGCCGAACCAGATGTGGAACACCGCCACCATCGCGATCGCGACACCACGAAGACCGTCGAGGTCGTGTCGGTAGAAGCCCGACATTCGGGAACCCATGGCGGCGCGCGGCGCGGAACCGATCTCGGTGGCGGGCGCCGGCCTGGGGGCGGCGAGGGTGATCATGGTCGAGAAGCAATTTACCCAACTTCTGCCGATGACTCATGTCGCGGTGGTCGCCGCCCGCTGCCCGGGCAAAGAAGTAGGCTCGTAGCCCGTGCCCCTGACGCCCGCGGAGATCAGTGCGATCGACGCCGCCCACGTGTGGCACCCGTACAGCGCCATCGGCGCCGAGGCGTTCCCGCCGGTGGTCGCGGTGGGTGCGCGGGGCCCCCACCTGACCGTGATGCACGAGGGACGCGAGGTCGAGGTGCTCGACGCGATGGCGTCGTGGTGGACCGCGATCCACGGTCACGGACACCCGGTGCTCGACGCGGCGATCGTCGACCAGCTGGCGACCATGAACCACGTGATGTTCGGCGGCCTCACCCACGAGCCGGCGGCCCGGCTGGCGCAGCTGCTCGTCGAGGTGACGCCCGAGGGCCTGGACACGGTCTTCTTCTCCGACTCCGGCTCGGTGTCGGTCGAGGTGGCCGCCAAGATGGCGCTGCAGTACTGGCGCAGCCTCGGCAGGCCGGGCAAGCACCGGCTGATGACGTGGCGCGGCGGCTACCACGGCGACACGTTCACCCCGATGAGCGTGTGCGACCCCGACGGCGGCATGCACTCGCTGTGGACCGACGTGATGATGCGGCAGGTGTTCGCGCCGCCGGTGCCCGCAGACCACGACCCCGCCTACTCCCTGGAGTTCGAACGCCTGCTGGCCGCCCACGCCGACGAGCTGGCGGCGGTGATCGTCGAGCCGGTGGTGCAGGGTGCGGGCGGGATGCGGTTCCACGACCCGCGCTACCTGGTCGACCTGCGGGACATCTGCGACCGGCACGGCGTGCTGCTGATCTTCGACGAGATCGCCACCGGCTTCGGGCGCACCGGCGAGCTGTTCGCGGCCGACCACGCCGGCGTGCGGCCGGACGTGATGTGCGTCGGCAAGGGACTCACGGGCGGGTACATCACGCTGGCGGCCACGCTGTGCACCTCCGAGATCGCGCACACCATCAGCGCGGGGGAGCCCGGCGCGCTGATGCACGGGCCGACGTTCATGGCCAACCCGCTGGCGTGCGCGGTCGGGGTGGCCTCGGTGGAGCTGCTGCTCGCGGGGGACTGGCGGGCCCGGGTGCGTGCCATCGAGGCGGGTCTGCGCGCCGGGCTGGCGCCGGCGCGGGAGGTGACGGGCGTCGCCGATGTGCGGGTGCTCGGCGCGATCGGGGTGATCCAGCTGGACCGGCCCGTCGATGTGCCGTTAGCCACCGTGACCGCGCTGGACCACGGGGTGTGGCTGCGGCCGTTCCGCGACCTCGTCTACGTGATGCCGCCCTACATCTGCGATGCCGGCGAGGTCGACCGGATCACCGCGGCGATGGTCGCGGTCGCCCGTGCGCTAACCTGAACGGCGTTCAAGTCGTCGAGAGGAGGGGCCGGATGACACGCGCGGGCCTCTCACCGCTGGCATGGCTGGCCGACGTCGAGCAGCAGCGCCGCGCCGACGGACTGCGCCGCTCCCTGCGGCCCCGCCCGCCCGTCGGCGCCGAACTCGACCTGGCCTCCAACGACTACCTGGGCCTGTCCCAGCATCCCGACGTCATCGCAGGCGGCGTCGACGCGCTGCGCACCTGGGGCGCCGGCTCCACCGGATCCCGGCTCGTCACCGGCAACACCGAGCTGCACGAGGGATTCGAACGCGCGCTCGCCGACTTCGTCGGAGCCGAGTCGGCGCTGGTGTTCTCCTCGGGCTACACCGCCAATCTCGGCGCCGTCGTCGCCCTCTCCGGGCCGGGGACACTGCTGGTCTCCGACGCGCTCACTCACGCCTCGCTGGTCGACGCCTGCCGGCTCTCGCGGGCCAGGGTCGCCGTGACGCCGCACCGCGACGTCGACGCCGTCGCCGCGGCGCTGGCCGGGCGCACCGAATCCCGCGCCGTCGTGCTGACCGACTCGGTGTTCTCCGCCGACGGCGTGATGGCGCCGCTGCGCGCTTTGCACGACGTGTGCCGGCGTCACGGCGCACTGCTCGTCGTCGACGAGGCGCA
>NZ_JAUMSQ010000167.1:0-555 GCF_030519285.1 Mycolicibacterium arseniciresistens | reverse complement strand
CGTCGCCGCGGCGCTGGCCGGGCGCACCGAATCCCGCGCCGTCGTGCTGACCGACTCGGTGTTCTCCGCCGACGGCGTGATGGCGCCGCTGCGCGCTTTGCACGACGTGTGCCGGCGTCACGGCGCACTGCTCGTCGTCGACGAGGCGCACGGCCTCGGGGTGCGCGGCACCGGCGGGCGCGGGCTGCTGCAGGAGGTCGGCCTGGCAGGCGCCCCCGACGTCGTCATGACCACCACCCTGTCCAAGGCGCTCGGCAGCCAGGGCGGCGTGGTGCTGGGACCGGCGGCGGTGCGCGCGCATCTGATCGACGCGGCGCGGCCGTTCATCTTCGACACCGGGCTGGCGCCCGCCGCGGTCGGCGCGGCGTGGGCCGCATTGCGACTGCTGGCGGCCGAACCGTGGCGGGCCGGTGCGGTGCTCGAGCGGGCCGCAGGCCTGGCCGACATGTGCGGCGTCGCCGAACGCCCCGAGTCCGCCGTGGTGTCGGTGGTGCTCGGCGAGCCGGAGGTCGCGCTCGCGGCGGCGAACGACTGCCTGGAGCACGGGGTGCGGGT
>NZ_JAUMSQ010000166.1:0-20477 GCF_030519285.1 Mycolicibacterium arseniciresistens | reverse complement strand
CCCGCGCGAGCGGGTGTTCGCTGCGGGCCTCCAGCGCGGCCGCGACATCGAGCACCTGCTGGCGGCTGGCGCCGTTGGCGGTGGCGACGTCGATGACGGTGGGCCGGTTCGCGGTCAGGGTGCCGGTCTTGTCCAGCGCCACACCGCGGATCGCACCGAGGGCTTCCAGCGCGGCGCCGCCCTTGACCAGCACGCCGAGGCGGCTCGCTGCGCCGATCGCCGCGACCACGGTGACCGGCACCGAGATGGCCAGCGCGCACGGCGAGGCGGCCACCAGCACGACCAGGGCGCGTTCGATCCACACCAGCGGATCGCCTAACAGGCTGCCGATCCCGGCGATCAGCACGGCGGCGATCATGATGCCGGGCACCAACGGTTTGGCGATGCGATCGGCCAGGCGCTGGCTTGCGCCCTTGCGAGACTGCTCGGCCTCCACGATCTTGACGATCCGGGCCAGCGAGTTGTCCTCGGCGGTGCGGGTCACCCCGACCGTCAGCACCCCGGTGCCATTGATCGACCCGGCGAACACCTCATCGCCCGGTCCGGCTTCCACCGGCACGGATTCGCCGGTGATCGCCGAAACATCCAGCGCGGTGCGGCCTTCCGCGACGACGCCGTCGGTGGCGAGCCGCTCACCGGGCTTGACCAGCATCCGATCACCCAGCCGCAGCTCCGCCGGGGAAACGACGACCTCGGCGCCCTCGCGTAGCACGGTGGCCTGCTCGGGCACCAGCGACAGCAGCGCCCGAAGGCCCCGGCGGGTGCGGGCCAGCGAGTACTCCTCCAAGCCCTCGCTGATGGAGAACAGGAAGGCCAGCATGGCCGCCTCGCCGACCTCGCCCAACGCCACCGCGCCGATGGCCGCGATCGTCATCAGCGTGCCGACCCCGATCTTGCCCTTGACCAGCCGCCGCAGCGTGGACGGAACGAAGGTGTACGCGCCGATCAGCAAGGCCGCGCCGTTGAGCGCCAGCGCCGTCACCTCTGATCCGGTGGTCCATCCGACGATCAACGCGGCGACCAGCAACACGCCCGCGGCGGCCGCGGCGCGCAGCTCGGTCACCTCCCAGAACCGCTCGGGCTCACGCTCCTCCGCGTCTTCGCCGCGTGGCTCGTCGCTGCAGCCGCAGGCGTCGCTCATCGGGTCATCTCCTTGTCCTCGGTGATCGTGGCCGCGGAGGCGTGGTCGCCGTAATTGGGGCACAGCCGCACCGCGTTACCGGCGGCGGCCAGCAGTGTCTCCGCCGACGCCAGCAGGTCCATCAGCTCGGGCCGGGTCAGGCTGTAGAAGATCTGGCGGCCCTCCGGCCGGCCGATCACCAGATTGCAATCGCGCAGGCACGCAACATGGGCCGACACCGTCGACTGCGCCAAACTCAACTCCGTCATGAGATCGACCACCCGCGCCTCACCCCGCGTGAGCCGCTGCACAATCGCCAATCGCGTCGCATCCGACAGGCCATGGAACAACGCCACCGCCGGGGCCAGATCGGTTCCCCCGGCGATTGATCCGACCGGGTCAGCCTTGTCATTAATCGTCATGCGGCGATAATAGCAGTATCTACCGGGATGGGATCGAGGTGGGCTGGATGCTGATGAATCGAGTGGAGACGGCGCTGTTGAACTCGGCGCCGCGGCGGTGGGTGCAGCGCTTCTACGAAACCGAGGCGCTGCTGCGGTGCGGGGGCCGGCTGGCCCCTGGGTCACTCGCGCTGGAGATCGGATGTGGCTCTGGCTACGGCGTCCAGCTGATCTTCGACCGGTTCGGGGCCGGGAGCGTTGACGCGGTCGACCTCGATCCGGCGATGATCAACCGCGCTCGCAGGCGGCTCGCCCGCTACGGCGACCGGGTGGTTCTCGCCGAAGGCAGCGCGACCGACCTAGGTGACGCGTTATGCGCCGCAGAGGACAGCTATGACGCGGTGTTCGACTTCGGAATCATTCACCACATCCCGAACTGGCGAGACGCGGTCAGCGAACTGACCCGCGTCCTCACACCGGGCGGACGGTTCTACTTCGAGGAGGTCACCGCCCACGCACTGGCCCGGCCCACCTACCAACGGTTCCTCGAGCACCCGACCGAAGATCGGTTCACCGCCGAGCACTTCCTGGCCGAGCTGGACCGCCACGGCCTGGCGCTGCTCGGCTCGACCACCCGCATCCAGGGCGATTTCCTTCTCGGTGTCGCCGCCAAACCCTGCCCGGCCAACGGAGGTACGTGATGTCTGTCGCGGCGCTTGTTCTGTTTGCCCTCTTCGTCCTGCTCGTCGTCGCCCGCGCGCTGCTTCAGCGACACCGCACCGGCGACACCGGCGGGCGCCAATCCTCGATCCCGTTCGGCTCCACGCAGTGGTGGTGGCACTGGGTCTTCCAACTGGGCCTCCTTCTCACCGGGGTGGCCGCACCCATCGCCGATCTGGTCGGCCTCGCGCCGCTGGGAGTGCTCAATCACCCGTTTCCCCGGTGGCTCGGCGTGGTCATGGCGACACTGGGCGCCCTGGCCGCCTTCGCCGGCGAACTTGCGATGGGCGCATCGTGGCGCATCGCCGTGGACGAGTCCGAGCGCACCGGCCTGGTCACCGGCGGCCCGTTTCGGCTGGTGCGAAACCCCATCTATAGCGCGATGCTGGGCGCATTCGTGGGCTTGATGTTGATGGTGCCCAACGTGATTGCCCTTGGCGGGTTGGTGATCGCGGTGGTCGGCATCGAAGCCACCGTGCGACTGGTGGAGGAACCCTATCTACGTCGCATGCACGGCCCGGCCTACGACGACTACGCCTCGCGCGTGGGACGGTTCTTGCCTGGCATCGGGCGCGTTCGATCAAACCGGCCCGCCGCGGCGCCACATCCGGACAACCGGGGTGCTCAGTGATGCCGAACGCTGCCGCGTCTTATCCCGTCGCATGTCTACACCATCGCCGGGTCAGTCACCGATCCGCGCCTGCTCGACGAGGTCCCGGCGACAAACCCGTCCTCGTTGTCGCCGAGGGGTTGACCCCGGTGCCAACGCCGCCGCCGGCGTGGGAAAGCTGCGAAAAACGACGGCGCACTCCCTAGGAGTGAAATGGTCTTTGACGGCAGCCGGCTCGGGTTGGTTCCTTTCACCTGCGCCGAATCCTCTTCCGCATCACAGCTGTTCGGCGGCCTGGCAAGGCCTGCACGGCGACTTCAGAAATCAGGGGGCCTAATGGGAGGTGCGGACGGTGGGGCGAAACGGGTTGAAGTTGGTCAATCGGGCTGTTCGGCGGCTCACGGTACATCGGGAGGAACGTGCAATGGAGCGGCGCACATTCAAAATCATCTATGCGATCGGATTCTTCTTCATCGCTGTGATTCGCCTGCCCTACCACCGGCGGGCGCAGACCCGCTGAATCGTCGTCGACCGCAAGACGGCTCGCGAGAAAACTCTGCTCGCTGTTCTCGCGATCGGGATAGGCGGGCTGCCGGCTGCCCACATCTTCACGCCCGCCCTGAATTTCGCCAATTACAAGCTTCGCTCCCGGATGGGGTGGACTGGGGCGGCCAGCCTCGCCGTCGCACTCCCGTTGCTCTGAGGCGCGCATTCCGCTCTGGGGCAATACTGGTCGCATTCGCTTGAACTGCGGCAGGAACATCGGCTCATCACAAGCGGCATCTATCGGTACATAAGACATCCGATGTACGCGTTCGGCTGGCTGCTCAGTATCGCCCAGGGGTTGTTGTTGCAGAATTGGATCGCTGGGCCATCAGGTTTGGTGTCCTTTGCTCTGCTCTACTTCCTGCGTGTGCGGCGCGAAGAACAAATGATGCTCGATCAATTCGGAGACCAGTACCAGGCCTACATGAACAGAACAGGAAGAGTCATTCCACGCCTGCATTGAAGTCTGCTGGGGGACAAAGAGCATGCTCATGTCTGAGTGCCCAGCGACGGCTGCGGCGTACACAGAGAGAGAAGCACAGGCCAAGCCGTATCAAACAGCAGCCGCGTGCGCGTTGCGAAAACGGGTCGGGCCCCGCACGGTTGGCCATGCTTGCACCTCGGACGCCGTATCAAGTTCGCGCCCTCGGAAATGCGCTCTGCGGGTTCATGCCAACATCGGCCGCCGGGTTGTACGCCAAGACGTGCAACCACGTAACCCCATCTGCGTCGGGTACACGACGCGCGTACGAGCCGTGTTGTCTCGCGCGCCGGCCGATTCTCACCCGGCGTCGGATCCCTTCGATCACACGGGCGACTCTGATCTTGGTCGCAGCGCCGCAACCGATTTCGGCTGTGGCGCGGTGCCGCACACGGTTCACCGACCAAAGTTCCAACTTTGGTTCTCCAGTCGTTACAGACCCGTCGTGGACAATCAGCGCATCAGGGTCTCCACGGCCAGGGCTGTCCAGCCGATGCTGGTGCAGGCGAACACCACGCCGTTGGCCGCTCGATAGAGCCCCCGCTCCTGGATCGCGGCGTCGACGGCCAGCGGAAGGAACATCACCGGCTGCAGCGTGGCACCGATGATGAGCAGGACCGCTATCCACCCGGGGACTGCTCCGGCTGCCGCACCGACCGCTGTGAGCAGAACACCCATCAGAATGAGATCGATGTGCGCCTGCCGGACGCGGTTCAGGTGGCGCACCCCCAGCCGCGTGAGCATGTCGGGTCGCGCGACGGTGACCACCATCACCCACCCCGACAACGCTGCCACCGCAAGCTCGACGATCCCCACGCGGGCAAGCACAGACATTTTCGCCTCCTAGAACCTGACTTCATTTCTATAGTATCATTTCATTAACATAATCATACTTCAACTCTGGGGGCGCGATGACAAAGCTGGACCGACGCATAGCCCGAACGGCGACTGCGATCCTGGGTGCGGCCGAGCGGCTGTTTCTGACAAAGGGCTTTCAGGCCACCACCGTCGACGAGCTGGCCGCCGAAGCGGATGTGGCGCTGGGCTCTGTGTACACACATTTCGGCAGCAAGGACGGCGTCTACGCGGCGTTGATCGACCGCGCCCTGGAATTGGACAAGCAGTATTGCGACGAAGGGTTCAACTTCGGCACGGATCCGGTCGGCAGGCTGCTCGGCCTCGCCGAGGGCTACCTGCGGTTCTATCGCGAGCATCCAGGCTACTTTCGACTGTTTCGTTTTCCACCGGTCGACGGGCCGGGTTTCGATGCCTCCTCGGCGGCGTGTCGGCGCATCGCCGAACGCGTCGACTATGAAACCAACCGGATCGCACACGCCCTGCAGGAGGCGATGGATAACGGGATGATCCGGCCGCTGGAACCGCGCAGCACCGCACGATTCGTGTGGGCCGCGTGGGACGGCGTGATCGCGACGCACATTGGGGCCGGCGGCAGCGGACTTTCGGACGCCGAATTCGATGCGGTGCTCGACGTTGCCCGGGAAATCCTCGTCGCCGGGCTGCTCATCACCACCAACAAGGAGAACCAGCCGTGATCGAAACCGTCACGCCCACTGAGGAATACGCGGAGCAACTCGATGCGGGCGCTTACGCCGGCGACTGGGCTGAGCACCAGCGGCGGATCCAGATCAATGGCCGCCAGCTCAATTTCGTCGATTCCGGGGCCCGCACCGGCGCTGGCCAGCCCGCAGTGATTCTGGTGCATGGGATGGGTGGCCGTTGGCAGCACTGGCTGCCCGTCCTGCCTGCGCTCGCCGAACATCGCCGCGTCGTGGCGCTGGACCTGCCCGGCTTCGGCGCCTCGCAGCGGCCCACCGCGACACCAACCGCTGAGACGTTCGCCGACACCGCCGCGGCGTTGTGCCGTGAACTACGAATCGATCGGGCCGTCCTGGCGGGACACTCCATGGGCGGGCCGATAGCGCTGCGCTTTGGCATCCGCCATCCGCAGCTCGCGGCCGGCTTGATCAGCGTCGCCGGCGCGGTGACCACTTTCTCCCAATTGCTGGGCTTGCGGCGGTTGCTCAAAAATCTGCGTAAGCATCCACGTGAATTCGCGGCCATCTATGCCGAGGTTCTGTCGGCGGCCTTGCCGGCGCCCGCAGCGTTGAAGCGCGCGGTCGCGCGGTCTGCCTCTCTTCGCCGGGTGGCGTTGTTCCCCTATGCGTATCGGCCCGGCGAACTCACCGCCGCTGATGCCGCGTTGCTCGTTGATGGTGCCGGTGCCCCAGGGGTGCTCTCAACCGCGGCCGCCATCGGGCGCACGCCCGACCCGTACTGGGGGCTCGACCATCTCCGTTGTCCTTTGCTGTCCGTTGTCGGCGACCACGACCTCATCGTGCCACTGAGCGACACGAGGGGGTTTGCCGAACGTGCCCCTCAGCATCGCACCGTCGTTGTCGAAGGCTCCGGGCACATGATCATGCTCGAGCGTCCTCGAGCATTCCTGGACATTGTCGTGCCGTTCTTGGAACAGATCGGCGGATAGATCCTGCATGAGCATGTGGGCACATTGGTCTCTGGCGGTGACCTGCCGCAGACCAGTGACACCGGGTGTGCGTCGTTTCGGCCCCACCGCGACCGCCATCAGGACCGTCGCCTTGCACACCATGCCAACCACCACACGGGCGTGGGCGGATGCCCGGCAGCTAAAGCCCTTGTTCGGCTCATATGGCAAGGGCGGGAGATCACATCCCGACCTGACCGACCGTTGTGGTTCCACACCGCGACCACGGCTGGTTGGGTGCGTCCCCACCGTCGGGCCAGGTTCACCGGCGTCGCGGCGCCAACTCCTGACTGCTGGTGGTGGGGAGAATCTTGCCGTCTTCGCCGGCGGGCACGCGATAGGCAAATCCTGACCCTTCGGCGTGGAGGAAACCGAGCGCACCACCCGGGCTACCCGGGACTCCTCCCGTCGTCACAAACCCCATCTTCGCAGCGGTGTGATGACATTTCTGCGCTCGATGTTGATGGCGCCCAATGGTATGCGGCAGGTGGAACACGTTTTCTGCGTGGAACCCAGGGCGCAGCAGATGACGACGCGCCGCGGCGGGCGATGCCGACCCGGTGACGGTCGCATCCACTCGATCCGACCTGAAGCGAGTTGATTCGAAGTGAAAAGAGCCGCACCGGATGGTCGGGTGTCATCACCGGCCGTCGTCAGGCGTGCGCTGAGCCTCGTGACTGGCGCAGGTTTGACCCCAGGCGCAGCGGGGTAGGTCCAGCCGGTATGGCCATGAACCATCGGCTCACCGGTTTACAGGCGGCAGCCGCACTGGCCGATCTCGGATTCGCCTCGATTGCGGCGGGTGTGCTCGCCCGCCGTCGCGTAGTGATGCCGGTGCTGGAGCGCCTGCAGGCCGACGAGCGCGCGGTCAAGTCGGCTCCGATCACTAAGACGCCAATTCGGTGCCGGTCCAGTTGAATTGGTGATTCCGGGGCGACGCGTGGTCGTGGTGCTCGATTCCGACGACGTTGCCCGCGTACTTGAGCAAGCGCCGACGCCGTTTCACGCCGCCAGCCGAGAGAAACGCCAAGCGTTGCAGTGGTTTCAGCCGCACGGCGTATTGCTGTCCAGCAGCTCGATGCGGGAACGCCGACGCGCCGTCAACGAGGCCGCGCTGGACACCGAAGCACCGATCCACCGGCTGGGGGCCGAATTTTCCGCCGCGATTGCCCAGGCGGCGGCGTCCCTCACATCCGACGTGAACACACACATGGATGCCTCGCAGTTCATCACCGGTTGGTGGCGGCTGGTACGACGCCTGGTGCTGGGCGAGCAGGCGCGCGACGATGAAACCATCACCGATCAGCTCTGGCGACTGCGCGCGGCAGGCAACTGGGCGTTCTTGGCGTTGCCTCATTACCGACGGCGTCACCAGTTCACCGAGAAGCTGTATCGGTACGCCGAAAACCCGGACCCGGCAAGCCTTCTCGGCGCTGCGGCGCAGGTGCCGGTCAACGGAGCCGTCGATCCGGTGGGTCAGGTGCCGCACTGGTTGTTCGCATTCGACGCTGCAGGCATCGCACTGTTGCGCACGCTGGCGCTGCTGGCAACCCATCCTGACCATTGTGCCCATGCCCTGGACGAGGCAACAGAACTGGACCGTCCACAGCCGCGGCCCTACTTGCGTGCCTGCGTCTTGGACTCGCTGCGACTGTGGCCCACTACGCCCACGATCCTGCGCGACACCACCGAAGACACCCACTGGGGCGACGGCAAGGACCGATTCACCATCCCCGCGGGAGCCGCGCTGCTGATCGTGACGCCGGCGTTTCACCGCGACGAGGAGCTGCTTGCATTCGCCCACGACTTCACACCCGACGTCTGGCTCGACGGGCGCGCGCAGCAGTACCCGCAGCTCGTGCCGTTCAGCGGCGGGCCGGCGGTATGCCCTGGACGAAATCTTGTCCTGTTTGTCACCAGCACGCTGCTCGCACATCTACTAGATTTGCTGAGCTTCGAGCTGCGATCGAAGCCCAGGCCCTCACCGGATCGGCCGCTGCCGATGACGTTCAATCACTTCAATCTGGAATTCGCGGTAACCGCGCGCGATTCGTCGGCTACCGGTACCCGGACATGAACGCCGCAAGGCAAGCAACAGCCTCGATGTGGTCGGCCAGCGCTAGTCGCACGGACGGTCACGCTCGACGGCGCCCTCCTCGATCCGTATCTCACGGCATTGGCCGTTGACGGAAATGAAATAGCGCTGTTCGTCGTCGTCTTCTTCGCTGCTGAGGACGATCGCACCGGGGTAACGGGCCTGGACAAGTGGCGGCAGCCGACCGGCAGCCTGTACCGGGACAGGGGCCTGCACCTGGTCCGGCGGCGTATCCAACGGCAGCCCCAGTCTGCCGATCTGCAGGTTCGCTAGTTGCTCACGGGCGGCATTTGAATGTGAGCCTTGGCCAGCTTGCGTGTCGAAAGCCGTTGTCGCGTCCCTACCGCATTGGCCGGTAATCCTGGCCGCGCCGCCGGGATGCGAGTTAATGAAAGGTGTGACGTTGAAAACGTTATTGTTAATGATGATCCAGCAATCGCTCGCCGAATTGTGTCGGGCCACTTCTTCAGCGGTCAAAGTTTGATTATTCGTTCCGCCTGTTTGCGCATCGTCGGGCCTTGTTTGGCTCGAACCGCTAGTCGAAGATCGATTAGTCCAATTCGCTATGAGAATGCTGGTGACAACAATAGCGAAGACGATAAGAGCAGCGCCTACTATCGTCTTGAGCTTCACTTCTCTAGTATAGAGCGACCCAATTCGGCGTGCAATGCCTCAACGGCAACGCGGTAGTGACCGCTACAATGATGGTATGCAGTCATCGGCCAAGCCATTGTCAGCATACCTACTTTTGGCGGGATTTCTGGTAATTCCGGTGAGCTTGTGGCAATCCGCCGCTGGACTCGATGCGTGGGGCGGCTCGGCCGCTATCGTCCGGTCAATCGGACAACTATGCGGGTTAATTGGCGCTTCGCTACTTTCCCTTAATTTCGTGTTGGCGGCGAGAGTGCGGTGGCTCGAAGAATTGATGAATGGCCTGCCGCGGATCTACAGCGCACACCATCGCATTGGGGCTTTTGCTCTCATGTTTCTGTTGGCACATCCACTGTTCTTGAGTCTGCAATACCTGCCCATGTCCCTACCGCTGGCTGCTTCTTTCCTCACTCCCGGCCTCGACGAGATGTCGAGGCTGCTCGGAGTCCTGGCCCTACTGAGTCTGGTGACGTTGTTGGTGATCACGTTCTTCGTTCGCATTCCGTATCACCGGTGGAAGGCCACGCACCGCTGGCTCGGTCTGCCGCTGCTGCTTGCCAGTTTCCACGTGTACTTGATTCCGGGAAATCTGTCGGCAGCGCCGCATCTGCGGGCGTACATGGTGTCGGTGCTCGCAGTCGGCGTGTTGGCCTTTGCCTATCGGGTGCCCCTCGGCAGATGGCTCGTGCGTCGCTATCCCTATAAGGTCCGCTCGGTGAAGCGTCACAATAATGCGGTTGAGGCGCGGCTCCTTCCGACCGGTCGGCCGGTCAGATACGAGGCGGGCCAGTTTTTCTTCATGCGCGTAAAGGGCTCGCGTGGCATAACGGACGAGCCTCATCCGTTCTCGTTCACCAGTTCTCCGCTTGACCCGCATATTTCTTTCGGCGCAAAGTCCATCGGCGACTACACCGCAACGCTGCGGAGCCTGGAAGGCGGGATTGACGTCGATGTGGAAGGCCCATACGGACGATTCACCTTCGAAGGTGGCGGCAATCAAGTCTGGATCGCCGGGGGGATCGGCGTCACGCCCTTCGTCAGTCGTGTAAGAGAATTGTCCGCCGTCCAGTCGGCCGCACACATCGATTTGTACTATGTAGTGAGGACCAAGGCCGACGCCGTCTTCCTAGCTGACTTAGAACAATGGATCAATGAGTCCGGTATCGGCAACAAGGTCACGTTAAGACTGTGGGAAAGCGCAGTCCACGGCCGATTCACCGTGGGAAAGATGGAGCAACATCTGGTCGGGGCCGACTACAGGTATTTCATCTGCGGCCCAGCAGCGATGCTGCATGACGTCAAGCGCGATCTGCGCCGCGCCGGCATCAACCGCCACCACATCGTTCTCGAAGAATTCAGGCTCTACTAGCCCGGGTCGATCCCGGATGTCAGCCAAATCGGCTTCTCCGGATAATCCTTCAAGCGGCCACTGTTCATCCGGCAGGTCATGCGCGCCGCCGCGTTTAGTTCATATTGCTATATCACAGTCCTAACAAGCGGGGCCGACAACCGATTCATGATCGTCGGCTTCACCCAGCGCGCCGCCCCGAAATGCTTAGACCGACCACAGCGCGACGCCAGCGGTGTGCGAGGACTCCCCGGCGCCTGACGGCCGCGTCGGACGACGTGTCCTGGCCTGCGACGCTGGCGAGGTAGGACAGATAACCCGGCATCAAAGGCATACAACACTGCGAGGCAAACGACACCACGCCGGCCCCGACGCCGCGGCGGAACTAATGCGTCACCGACGCCCTTGCGCAAGCACGCTCACCTCTCGGCCGCGACGCGCTCGACGACCGGCTGCAAATCCTCGACAAGCAGCGCCTTCAAGAACACGGCCGCGACGCGGTGCTCGCGATCCAACACCAGGGTGGTCGGCACAACGCTGGTGGGATAACCCTTGCCCAGGGCGATCAGGCTGCGCATCTCGGGGTCGAAGATCGACGGGTACCGTACGCCGCGGTCGGTGACGAAATCCTGGGCTGCGGTCCGCCTGTCGCGCACGTCGATACCCAAGAACGCCACCCCTAATCTCTCGGTCGCCGCGAACACCTTCTCCAGTTCGGGGGTTTCGGTCCGGCACGGCGCGCACCAGGATCCCCAGATGTTGATCACCACAACCTTGCCGGCGAACGCGGAGACGCCGATTGTCTTGTCGTCGAACAAATCGGGCCCGGAAAGGTCGCCGATCGTGCCACGGGTGTCGGGCGGATCGTAAAAGATCTCAGTCTTACCACCCGGTGAAACGAAATCGAACGTGCCGCCCTGGGCGACGGCATCTTGTCCGCTCCCGCATCCGGCCACCACGACGGCCGCCGCCACAACGCTGCAGACGGCCAGTAAGCGTCGTTGGCGCCGCATGAAACCCCTACCCTGCTGGTGACCAGCGCTAAACCGACTACTATTTGGGTACGTAGATAGTAGATGACGCGTGCAGCCGCACTGACTCCCGGATCCACCGGAAGGATGACCGTGCACAGGGCGCCGTTGTCGTCCAGTGCGGCGCACCCGCGCGCCCGATCCAGCGGCGCATCCGGCCAAGATCCGGCGGTCAGCTCGTTGCCGGACTACAGCGCATGGCGGCGATCTGGGTCAGTGCGCTGATCGATCTGGCGGGTGTAACGCCCACCATCGTCCTGTGCGTTCGCCTTTCGCGCCCTGGCTGGGCCAACAACAGACACACCACCAGACAAGAGCACCAAAGCCCGACGTTGGCCGCCTGCACCGCACATCACCAAAATGCGATCCCCGTGCCCGTCGTCGCAGCCCTCCCGCTGTCGATCGCCCCCTGGCGGCGGGTGCTGTCGTCGAGTGCGCGAGCGCGGACTGCTCGCCGGTGCGCAGTTCGTCACTGCCGCAGTCGCTGGCGGTGCTCATCGCACACCGTTGTTCATCGTGTCACTGTGCTGTGGCGCCGTAGGTGGGACACAGCGCAACCGCGCTACCGGTGGCTGCCAACAGCGTTTCGGCGGCGGCAAACAGATCCATTAACTCGGGACGGGTCAGGCTGTAGAACATCTGACGGCCCTCGGCCCGACCGACGACCAAACCGCAGTCCCGCAGGCACGCGATATGTGAGGAGACGGTCGACTGCGGCAACCGCAGCAACCGGGTCAGATCCACCACCCGAGCCTCCCCGTGCGCTAGGCGACGGGTGATCGCCAGCCGCGTCGGGTCGGACAGGCCGTGAAACAACGCCACCGCCGCTGCCAGGCCCTGTCTTTCCGCGGCGGCGGTTTCGGATTGAACATTGTGCATCGGCATACCGCGATGATAGCGTAGGAGATTCATGATCGAGAAATATCGGTGTCAACCGAGGAACCTGATTGGTTTGTTGGAGTGGGCGACGGCGGACCGCACGCCGCAGCTATCCGGCTGGGCTGGCACTGCGCTGCCGTCGGGGTGTTTGGGTGTGTTGCGGCGCGATCCGCCCGACAGCACCTCCACCACGCAGTGCAGGCGGTGCCGGCCGCAGCCGCACACAGACTCACAACTCCAGCAGTCGATTTCCAGACCACGGCCGAAAACACGACAACCGACGAGGAGGTCATCGGATGAAACTGAACGCGATCGAACGCGCCGCGATGAACAACCCTATCCGCGCTGTCCACCAACACCACCGCGAAGCGGCATGGTTTCGGCGCCTTGGCGGCGGCGACCTGAGGGGCCAGGAGGTGCTCGAAATCGGCTGCGGCCGAGGCGTCGGCGCCGAAGTCATCCTCGATCGCCTCCACGCCCGTCGCGTCACCGCGTTCGACCTCGACGACACCATGGTCGAGCTCGCACGCAAACGCCTGCACGACCGTCCCGTGACGCTATCGGTCGGCGATGCCTGCGACATCCATCAACCAGCCTCCAGCCACGACACCGTCGTCGACTTCGGCATCATCCACCACGTCCCGCACTGGCAGCAGGCCATCGCCGAGATCGCCCGCGTACTGCGACCGGGTGGACTGCTGCTGTTCGAAGAAGTGCCCCGCCACCTGCTTGACACCTGGGCATTTCGCACCTTCACTGTTCACCCACGCGAAAACCGCTTCGAGGCAGACGAATTCGCCGCCGAACTCGCCCGCCACGGCCTGCACGGCACCGCACGCATCGAACACCACCTCGGCGGGCTGGTTTTCGTCGGAGCCGCCCAAAAGACATAGCCCACCACGTTTCGCCACTACGAAAGCCCGACCTTCATGTTCGCCCTCATTGCCTTGATCCTGTTCGCCGCCACGTTGGTGCTCGACGGCCTGGTGCGGATCAGGATTCAACGCCATCGCACCGGTGACAGCGGTATCCGCGTCCCTCGCACAACCAAGCAGTGGTTAGCGCGAGGAACATTCGCGCTGGGATTCCTGCTGGCGGGCATCGCCGCCCCCGTCGCCGAACTGCTCGGCCTGCCCCCGCTGCTGGTGCTCGATCACCTGCCGATCCGCGTCACCGGGATCACGCTCGCCGCGACCGGTGTCCTGGCCGCCTTCCGCGCCCAACTCGCGATGGGGCCGTCTTGGCGCACCACCGTCGACCCCACAGAACGACCCGCACTGGTCACCCACGGCGTCTTCGCGATCGTGCGCAACCCCATCTACACCTCGTTCAACGTCATCGTGCTCGGGCTAACCCTGCTGGTGCCCAACGCAATCGCCCTCGCCGGGCTGGTGATGAACATCGCCGGCAGCCACCTGCAGGTCCGCCTCGTCGAAGAGCCCTACCTGCACCACATCCACGGGCACGCCTATCACGAGTACGCGGCTCGGGTGGGCCGGTTCGTCCCCGGCATCGGGCGGCTCCGCGCCAAGCCGCAGCGTCATTGATGGTGAGTCGACAACACCGGGTCCCGCACCTGCACATCCGGCCGAGCAATGCCCGCCGATATTGCAAAACTGCAAACGTCCTCGGCGCCATAACGCAGCAGCCTCGGCCGCGGCGGCGCGGGTTTGATGGATAACATTCGTTATCCACCATTAATGTCGCCGTTTTCATCAGATGAATCAGCACCCGTCCACTTCGTTGAGTCCGAAAGATGTTGGCAGAGGCAGTGATTAACATCGCTGACCACGGAGTGCCAACGGACCACTGCGTGCCTGGTACCGGCCGGAATGTCGTTGCGCCGATGACAGCCTTAGCGGGCGGGTTGGAGCGAGGTGCGCAAATTCTCAACGTGATGTCATAAATGACATCGAGATGACATCCAAATTGCTGCTATGACACGGGTTTTGAGAAACTACAGCCCCGATCGATCCCTACTTCGCCATGTTGGCGAAGCGAGACAAGTGCAGTTGGTGGGCGACGGTGATCGTCTTCGTCGGGCCGTTGCGGTGCTTGCCAAGAATCAGGTCCGCCTCGCCGGCGCGCGGGTCGTCGCGCTCGAACGCGTCGGGCCGGTGCAAGAGCAGGACCATGTCGGCATCCTGCTCGAGCGAGCCCGATTCACGAAGGTCCGACACCATCGGCTTCTTGTCCGTGCGCTGCTCCGGCCCGCGGTTCAGCTGGCTGATCGCGATCACCGGCACGTGGAGTTCCTTGGCCATCAGCTTCAGGCTTCGCGAGAAGTCCGACACTTCCTGCTGGCGGGACTCGTACTTCTTGCCCGACGACATCAGCTGCATGTAGTCGACCACGATCATCCGCAGCCCGACCTTCTGGCTCAGCCGCCGCGCCTTGGCTCGGATCTCCATCATCGTCAGGTTCGGCGAGTCGTCGATGTACAGCGGCGCTTCGCTGATCTCACTCATCCGCCGCGCGAGGCGCGTCCAGTCGTCGTCGCTCATCCGGCCCGAACGCATGTCGGCCAGTTTGATCTTCGCCTCGGCCGAGAGCAGCCGCATCACTATCTCGGACTTGCTCATCTCCAGCGAGAAGATGACGCTCGGCAGCTGGTGCTTGATCGAGCACGACCGCATGAAATCCAATCCAAGGGTCGACTTGCCCACGCCCGGGCGCGCGGCGATGATGATCATCTGCCCGGAGTGCAGCCCGTTGGTCACCTCATCGAGTTCGGTGAAGCCCGTCGGCACACCGCGCGCGATACCGCCCTGCGAGGCAATCGCGTCGATCTCGTCCATCGTCGGCTGCAGCAGTTCCTCGAGGACGACGAAGTCCTCGGAGGCGCGCCGCTCGGTGACGTCGTAGATCTCGGCCTGCGCGCGGTCCACCACGTCGCTCACGTCGGCGCCGTCAGCGCCGGCGTAGCCGTACTGCACCACCCGGGTGCCCGCCTCCACCAGGCGGCGCAGCAACGCCTTCTCCGCCACGATGCCGGCGTAGTACCCGGCATTCGCGGCCGTCGGCACCGTGGAGATCAGCGTGTGCAGGTACGGCGCACCACCGATGCGCCGCAGCAGGCTCCGGCGGTCCAGTTCTGCGGCGACGGTGACCGCATCGGCGGGCTCGCCGCGGCCGTAGAGATCGAGGATCGCGTCATAGACGTTCTGGTGCGCCGGCCGGTAGAAGTCGCCGGGCCGCAGCTTCTCCAGCACGTCGGCGATCGCGTCCTTGCTCAGCAGCATTCCGCCCAGTACCGCCTGCTCAGCGGCGGCGTCCTGCGGCGGTTGGCGGCCGAAGTCCTCGCTGGGCGGGGCACCATCCATACCCGAATGCCCGAGGTCGTCGACCACAGCCACGGCGCCACCCTCCCCCAGATCGGCTCGAACGCAGGTTCGATCGTTGTCTATCGCGACTGTAAGGCCGCCCCCCGACAACTCACGTCGGCGAACCCCCGAACCGCTCCGCGCACGATCACGTTAGGCGTTGCTGGAGGCACCCGATACCGGCCCTGTGCATAGACCTGTGCATGACGTGTGGATATCGCTGGACGGCCATGTTGAGTCGCTGGGGACAACCTGTGGAATCTCGTTCGTTATCCGGATAAATCCGCAGATAAGCGCATCACAGGGGACGTGCAGTGTTGTGGATGGAAAGTTCTTCGGCGTGTCGTGCCGGGTTGCCGACTCGGGCGTGTTGTGTTTCGCCTCAGCGCCACCTAGGTTAACGGCCGGTTATCTTCGCTGCGCGCGACCGATAGCACATTGTTCGCCAGCGCGCACAGCTACGCCCGGGCCGGGACCTCGAGGGGTCCCAACCCGGGCGTATTGTCGCGTGCGTTATTACTGGGCGACGACGTTGAGCGTGACGGTGGCCTGCACGTCGGGGTGCAGACGCACGGTCACCGGGTGCTCGCCGAGCGCCTTGATGTGGGCCTTGGGCAGCGACACGGTCCGCTTGTCCAGGTTCGGGCCACCGGCCTTCTTGATCGCCGCCACGACGGACGTCGCGGTGACCGACCCGAACAGCTTGCCGGTCTCGGCGGAGGCGTTGACGGGCAGATCCACCGTGTCGAGGCCCTCGAGCGCGATCTTGAGCTCGTTGGCGTGCTCCAGTCCGCGAACCGTCTTCAGCTCGCGGGCCCGGCGGATCTCGTCGGCCTGTCGTTCGGCGCCGCGCGACGCGGCGATGGCCAGACCACGGGGCAGCAGGAAGTTGCGGCCGTAGCCGTCCTTGACCTCGACGGTGTCCCCGGGCACGCCCAGGTTGTCGACGTCAGCAGTGAGAATGAGCTTCATCTCTTCAGTCTTTCGTTCTATCGGGCCGGGACTACCGCGTCGACGCGCTGAACGGCAGCAGCGCGACCTCGCGGGCGTTCTTGACCGCGATGGCGATGTCGCGCTGGTGCTGGACGCAGTTGCCGGTCACGCGGCGGGCACGGATCTTGCCGCGCTCACTGATGTAGGTACGCAGCAGCTGCGTGTCCTTGTAGTCGATGATCTGGTTCTTGCCCTTCTTGGAGCAGAACACGCACTTGCGGGTCTTGACCGGCTTCTCGGGTGCCGGCCGCCGCTTGGTGGAGGACTTGGCCATGTGTCTTTCTCTTTCTCAAAGTTCGCGGATCGCAGTCCGCAGATATGTGTTGTCTAGAAGGGCGGTTCGTCGTCCGCGCCGGAGAATGAACCCGACGCAGGCGCGCTGCCCCACGGATCGTCTTTGGGCTCGGCCGGGCGTGAGTTGCCCCCACCGCCACTGCCGCCGCTGGCACCGAAGCCGCCGCCGCCACCGCCGCCGCCGCCGCTGCGGCTGGCCTTGTTGACCTTGGCGGTCGCGTAGCGCAGCGACGGGCCGATCTCGTCGACCTCGAGCTCCACCACGGTGCGCTTCTCACCCTCGCGCGTCTCGAACGAGCGCTGCTTGAGCCGGCCCTGCACGATCACCCGCGAACCGCGGGTGAGGCTCTCGGCCACGTTCTCCGCGGCCTCGCGCCAGATGTTGCAGCGCAGGAACAGCGCCTCGCCGTCTTTCCATTCGTTGGTCTGACGGTCGAACATGCGCGGGGTCGACGCGACCGTGAAGTTCGCGACGGCCGCGCCCGACGGGGTGAACCGCAGTTCGGGGTCGGCGGTCAGGTTTCCGATCACCGTGATGACGGTGTCACCAGCCACGAAGTCCTCCTGTTGGTTGTCAGCTCTTCGCGCAAGCGCTCATCGCGGGCGGTGTACGCGTTGGACAGCAGTCGCAGGCGAGCCTACGGAACTGCCCCGACGCGCACAGGCCGTCAAGCGACTTAGTGCTTGTCGGTCCGCATCACCTTGGTCCGCAGCACGGACTCGTTCAGGTTGAGCTGGCGATCCAGCTCGGACACCGTGGCCGGTTCGGCCTTCACGTCGACGATGGCGTAGATGCCCTCGGCGTGCTTGGCGATCTCGTAGGCCAGGCGGCGCCGGCCCCAGATGTCGACCTTGTCAACCGTGCCGCCGTCCTTGCGGATGACGTTCAGGAACGTCTCCAGCGAGGGGGACACCGTCCGCTCATCGAGCGTGGGGTCGAGGATGACCATGATTTCGTATGGACGCATAAGGAACCCATCACCTCCTATGGTCGTGTGCGGCCACGGACTGTCCGTGGCAGGAGGGTCGCCTGCGTCGGCAACCGGCCCAGGTTACAGGACAGCGGCCTGAGCTGCGAAATCCGTGCACGGCCACCCGGTCGACCGCCGTTAGGCTGGCCTCACGTGTCGTCGAGGGGGTTGAGTGAACTATCCGTACGGGCCCTACGGCCAGGGCCATCCGCAGCAGCCGGGCTACCCGCAGCAGGGTTATCCGCAACAGCCCGGCTACCCGCAGCACGGCTACCCGCAGCACGGCTATCCACAGCAGGGCTACTCCGGCGGTCATCAGTACCCACCGGTGCGGCCCGCCGGTCCGAGCGGCGGCACGGCGAACGCCGCGGCTGTGCTCGCAGGACTCGGCACGTTCGCCATGCTCGGCTTCGGCATGCTGCTACTGGCGGCGGCCGGCTCGCCGGATCGCGACCCTGCTTGGGGCAACACACCGTCTCGGTCCTCCAACGCGGGCGATGTGATCTTCGTGATTGTCGGCCTGGCCGTCATCGTCGCCGGGATCATGCTGGCGGTCGGAGCCGTGACGCTGTATCAGCGCAAGATGGTGGGCCGATGGCTCGTCGTCGCCGGCTGCGCCATCGCCATCCTGACCAGCCTGCTCTTCATGATCCTCTTCGTGGCACTTCTGGGCGATGCGGCCGCAGCCGGACTCGCCCTCGCCATCAACTTCCCTGTGCTCCTCGGAGTCGTGTTTCCGATCCTGACGCTCGTGCTGGCGCTGCGGCCGTCGACCGCCGAGTGGATCCGCGCGAGACCGAACGTGCCTGCGCCGTACCGGGGCTGAGCGGTGCGCCGAGTGTGAATCCCTGGCGAGAAAGGTGCCCGAAAGCCGCCGACGTTTCACACTCGCGACGGGGAGCCGTCAGGCGTCGACGGTCGCCCGGTCCGACAGCGGCGGCTGGGACGGCCCGATCCGCGGGTGCGGCCGCAGCCAGTCGGGCAACCAGCGTGGCGGCGCGTCCGGAGCCCCGTCGAACACCCCACCCGCAGGGTCGTCGACCCGCCCGCCGTATCGCACCAGGTCGAGCTGCGGCCGGTAGATCTGCCGGATCACCAACGCGCACAATGCGATCACCGCGATGTCGCGCAGCAGCACCGTCGTGGTGAACCACTGCTCGGGCAGTCCGCGGTTCTGCTCGCCGTAGAGGTACAGCATCCGCGGCACCCACACCAGCGCGTCGATCGTCATCCACGCCAACAGGATTCGCCGGTGCGGTATCGCGAGCACCGCCAACGGCACCAGCCACAGCGAGAACTGCGGACTCCACACCTTGTTCGTCAACAGGAACGCCGCGACCACCAGGAACACCAACTGCGCCACCCGCGGACGCTGCCGCGCCGTCAGCGCGATGTACCCGATCGCGATGCAGCACGACGCGAACAACACGAAGGTGACGGTGTTCAACACCGTCGGCGGTTCCCAGAACCCCAGCCCCTGGTCGAAGCCCCGCCAGTCGGTGAACGACTTCACCACGTTGTACAGCGAATCCATGTCGTCCCCGCGACGGGTGTTGAGCCGGAAGAACTCCGACCAGCCGCGCGGGAACAGCACCATGATCGGCAGGTTGACCAGCAGCCACGTCAGCGCCGCCGTGCCCGCGGTCTTGGCCACCTCCCGCGCCCGGCCCGTGCGCAGCGCCAGCAGCACCAACGCCACGAGCAGCAGCAGCGGATAGAGCTTGGCCGCCACGCCGAGCCCGATCAGCACCCCGGCGAGCACCGGTCTTCGGCGCGCCCAGGCCAGCATCGCGCCCACCGCGAACGCCGTGGCCAGCGCGTCGAAGTTGGTGAAGATCTGGAAGATCAGCAGCGGCGACGCCGCCACCAGCGCGGCGTCCCACACCCGGCGGCCCGCCAGCTGCGACGTCGCCCACACCGTCGCCAACCACGCCAGCGCCAGCCCGAACGCGGCGATGTTGAAGAACATCACCACCTCGGCGATCAGCGGCAGCGACACCGTCGCCGACACCGCCGTGTATGTCTTCGCCAGCGCCATCGACAAGTACTGGTAGAGGCCGGTGAGTACCGGATACTCCATGTAGCGCACCGCGATGTCGCCGTTGTACTGGATGCGCGGTTCATCCGACGCGTCGGTCTCGATCCAGCTCGACTTGTACGGGAATTTGCCCTGATTCAGCAGTTCGGCGGTGTAGAGCGGCACCGTGTCGGAGTAGCAGAGCTCGTAGTAGGCCCTGTTGTTCTGCCAGTTGGCCACCCGCTGATCGGCGGGCCCGTCGCCGACGGTCTGCAGGCACGCCGCCTTGGTGGTGTAGCCCAGCGCCATGAACACCACCGCGATCGCGAGCATCACCCGAAGTGGCGTGAAGAACCGCTGCCGCCCGATCAGCGCGTGCCGGCCCACCGGCCCGCCCACGACACCGGACAGCGCCGCGCCGAGAGTGTCGTTGCGGCTGGGCAGGTCCCGGTCGTCGGCGCTGCGGCGGTCGT
>NZ_JAUMSQ010000165.1:0-10666 GCF_030519285.1 Mycolicibacterium arseniciresistens | reverse complement strand
CCCGCGCCCGGCCCTCCGGCCTGACCGGCCGCCGTCACGACGGACCGCCGCGGCGGCCTACACTCGCGGGTGATGTCTTCTTCTTCCTCTGAGCTCGAGAGCGCGGTGCGCGCCGCGCTGACCAAGGTCGTCGACCCCGAGTTGCGGCGGCCGATCACCGAGGTCGGCATGGTCAAGGACGTGACGATCGAAGCCGACTCGAGCGTCCACGTCGAGATCTACCTGACCACCTCCGCGTGTCCGAAGAAGACCGAGATCTCCGAACGGGTGCAGCAGGCGGTCGCCGACGTGCCCGGCACCGGCGCCGTCAAGGTGAGCCTGGACGTGATGAACGACGAGCAGCGCGCCGAACTGCGCGTCCTGCTGCGGGGCGACTCCCGCGAACCGGTGATCCCGTTCGCCCAGCCGAATTCGCTGACCCGCGTCTACGCGGTCGCCTCCGGGAAGGGCGGCGTCGGCAAGTCCAGCGTCACGGTGAACCTGGCCGCCGCGATGGCCGCCCGTGGACTCGCCGTCGGTGTGCTCGACGCCGACATCTACGGCCATTCGGTGCCCCGGATGATGGGCACGACGGACCGGCCCACCCAGGTCGACTCGATGATCCTGCCGCCGATCGCCCACGAGGTGAAGGTCATCTCGATCTCGATGTTCACGCAGGGCAACACCCCGGTGGTGTGGCGCGGGCCGATGCTGCACCGCGCGTTGCAGCAGTTCCTCGCCGACGTGTACTGGGGCGATCTCGACGTGCTGCTGCTCGACCTGCCGCCCGGCACGGGCGACATCGCTATCTCGGTGGCACAGCTGATCCCGGGCGCGGAGATACTGGTGGTGACGACGCCGCAGGCGGCCGCCGCCGAGGTAGCCGAGCGGGCCGGCGCGATCGCTCTGCAGACCCGTCAGCGAATCGTCGGCGTGGTCGAGAACATGTCCGGACTACTGCTGCCGGACGGTTCGACCCTGCAGCTCTTCGGCGAGGGCGGTGGCCGCCAGGTCGCCGAGAGGCTGTCCCGTTCGGTGGGCGCCGACGTGCCACTGCTCGGCCAGGTGCCGATCGACAAGGCGCTCGTCGATGCGGGCGACTCGGGCGTTCCGCTGGTGCTCAGCGCCCCGGATTCGCCCGCGGGCAAGGAACTCCGCGGCGTCGCCGATGCGCTGTCGGCGCGCAAGCGCGGGCTGGCCGGCATGTCGCTGGGGTTGGATCCGGCCGGCCGCTGACCGATCGACTTTCTTACCATCAACACCAACAGCCCCACACCATGCGACCGACGACACTAGAGTGCTGACTCGTGACTAGCGCACCTTCCGCCAACGGCCGCGGCCGGTTGCTGGCGCTGGTGGGTTCCGTCGTCGTCTCGGCTGCGCTCCTCTACGGGCAGGCCGCCAAGCCACCGTCGCCCGAGGCTCCCCCGCAGACGGCCGACCAGCAGGCCTTCGTGCCACCCGGGCCGCCGCCTGCCGGCAGTCCCCCGCCGGTGGCCGAGTTGCTTGCCGCGCAGGCCCCGGTCGCCACCACGCCCACCCTGTTCGAGCTGCCGAGGGGCGTCACCCCCGAATCAGGACTCCAGGTGAACACCATCCGCGCGGCGCGCGCCATCAGCGCGTTGTTCCCGGAGATCAAGACCATCGGCGGGTACCGGCAGGACGCGTTGAAGTGGCACCCGAACGGACTGGCGATCGACGTGATGATCCCGAACTACAGCAGTGAGGAAGGCATCGCGCTCGGCAACCAGATCGCCGGCTACGCGCTCGCGAACGCCAAGCGGTGGGGCGTCATCCACGCTATCTGGCGGCAGGGCTTCTACCCGGGCGTTGGCGCCCCGAGCTGGACCGCCGACTACGGCTCGCAGACCCTCAACCACTTCGACCACATCCACATCGCCACCAACGGCGGCGGCTACCCGAGCGGCGACGAGAAGTACTTCGTCTGACCCCGGCGGTCTGACCTCGACCTTGTTTGACCCGGCTGCGCCGATCAGGTGGCGTCGGTATCGAACCGCGTGCTCGCCGGCGTCGTGGGACCGAGCTGCTCGGCTGGCTCCGCCCCCGCCGCCGGCGGGACCGGCGGAGTCGGCGCACTCACCGGCTTCTCCGTCGGCTTCTCGAACGCGGCGAAGATCGAGTCATCCCCGTCGAGCAGGTGCTTGGTCAGCGCGGCCCGCGGCGTCATCCCACGTAGCTTCTGCAGTTCGCTGAGCGGCTCACGCAGATCGTCGAACTCCGGCCCGAGATCCTGACGCAACTGGGTGGTGGCGCCGCTGACGTAGTCGCGCGCCTGGCGCAGCGCCCCCGACGTCCACCGGATGGCGCCGGGCAGCCGCTCCGGCCCGAGGATCACCAGACCCGCGATCACCAGGAGCAGCATCTCGCCCCAGCCGATGTTGGCGAACACGGTCAGACGGTGTTGTCGGGCGTCGGGGTCACGGTGAGTGTCACCGGCCTGCCTTCGCGCATCACCTCGATCGGCGCGGGCTCACCGATCTTCAGCTGCCGCACCGCGACCACGAACTCGTCGGCGTCGGCCACCTCGCGCGACCCCACCTTGACGACGACGTCGTTCTCCAGGATGCCGGCCTGCTCGGCGGCACTGCCCGCCTTCACGTTGGCCACCTGCGCGCCGGACGCGACGTCGTTGCTGACCGAGCGAGCGGTCAGACCCAGTGTGGGATGGGAGATCCGGCCGTCCTTGATCAACGCATCCATCACCATCTTGACCTCGTTGACCGGGATCGCGAAGCCGAGGCCGCTGGCGCTGTCGGACAGCGACTTGCCCGCGGTGTTGATGCCGATCACGTTGGCGTTCATGTCGATCAGCGGTCCGCCGGAGTTGCCGTGGTTGATCGACGCGTCGGTCTGCACACCGTCGATCACGGTGTCGGTGTCGGACCCGTCGCCCGACAGCGGAACGGGCCGGTGCAGCGCGCTGATGATGCCCTGGGTGACCGTGCTGCGCAGGCCGAGTGGCGCGCCCGCGGCGATCACCTCTTCGCCGACCCGCAGATCGTCGGAGTTCCCGAGCTTCGCGACGCTCAGGTCTTCGACGTTGTCGACCTTCAGCACGGCGAGGTCGGTCTTGGGGTCGCGGCCCACCAGGTTGGCCGGAACCTCCTTGCCGTCGTTGAAGACCACCTTGATCTTGGACTCGGCCGGCTTGGTGGCCGCCTCGGAGATGACGTGGTTGTTGGTGACGACGTAACCGCGGGGGTCGACCACCACGCCGGACCCCTGGGAGCCCTCCTTGCCGATGGTCGCCTCGATGGTGACCACCGAATCGGCGACCTCGGCGGCCACCTTCATGAACCGGCCCTCGGGCGGGTCCTCGGCGTCACCGGTGTCCAGCGTCGCCTCGGACGTGGTGAACGCCGACACCGGGTCGGCCGTCAGGTATCCGATCCAGCCGCCCAGAACACCGACCACGAGGGCGATCACGCCGACGATGGCGAGCGCGACGAACGACACCCGCCGGCCGAAGACCACGTCCCGGACCCCGAGGCGGCCGACGGGCGCGGCGGCATGCGTCGCCGTCGAGTGCGGCATGGCGGGGGTGCCCAGTGAGGCGGCCGATGACGGGTTGCGCCAGGGGTCGTCGGTCTCGTCGGGGAGTCCGGCGTCGCGCTCGGCGTCCAGTGAGCCGGCGTCCGCGGGGTGGCGCTGCAGGGAATCGCCGCCTGCCCGCGGCCGGCCGAACGCCTCGGCCAGCACGGGGTCGGACGACTTGTCCCTCGGCGTGTACTCGCCGCGGTCGCGGAACTCGGCCTCGGCGACGAACGAGCCGCGGAACCCCTCGGGGCGGCCGAACGCGCGCTGGGCGGCGGGATCGACTGCGGGGCGGTCGACAGGGCGAGGGTCAAGACGCTGGCTGTCGCCGGACGGGTCCTGATTGGTCACGCGTCATTCACCTTCTGCTGGGGCGCCCGCCGTCGCCGGCGCAGGTCGAGCTCGACTCGCATCTAGCCTACCGGCGTTTGCGACGGGCCCGGGACGGGTCATCAGCAAACTGCGGCTGCGCCGGCTCTTCGTCCGGCTGCGGTTGCGTGCAGTGCGGGATCTGCGACAACATGCCGAGCAGAGAGGTTGGCACAGCGATCGGGCGCGAATCCCGCAACGCCGACCTGGCCTGACCCTGGGCCTCCACCTCGGCGGCGCACTGCGCACACAGCGACAGGTGCGACGCGGCCCGTAGATGCGCATTCATGCCGAGTTCGCCGTCGACGAACGCCGCGACCGCCTCGATCGAGAGGTGCTCGGTGGAACCGAACTGCCGCGGCGCTCCGACCGGCGCGCCGTTCTGCGAGGCGAACGGGGTGGGCAGCCAGGAGAAAGCGCGACGGAACACATGTCCCGGGTCGACCATCACCCAGCTCCTCTCCACTCATCTCGGTCCGCGGTGCTCACTTCGAATGTAGCGCGAGACGTCCCGCCGGACACCTGTGACGGTCAGGCAGATCTGGCCGTGTCCGATGAGTGGCGGGCCAGATGGTCACGCAGCGCCTGCCTGCCGCGGTGGATGCGGCTGCGGACGGTGCCGAGCTTCACTCCGAGTGTGGCGCCGATCTCCTCGTACGACAGACCCTCGATGTCGCAGAGCACGACCGCGGCGCGGAACTCCGGCGGCAGTGAGTCCAGTGCGGCCTGGAGGTCGGGCCCGAGCCGGGAGTCGTGGTAGATCTGCTCGGGGTTGGGGTCGTCGGCCGGGACACGGTCGTAGTCCTCGGGCAGCGCCTCCATCCGGATGCGGCCCCGACGCCGGACCATGTCCAGGAACAGGTTGGTGGTGATGCGGTGCAACCAGCCCTCGAAGGTGCCGGGCTGGTAGTTCTGCACCGACCGGAACACGCGGATGAAGGTCTCCTGCGTCAGGTCCTCCGCGTCGTGCTGGTTGCCCGACAGGCGGTAGGCCAACCGGTACACCCGGTCCGCGTGCTGACGGACCAGCTCGTCCCACGACGGCATCGACGCCTTGTCGCCGGTGGCGTCGAAGACCGCGGTCCCGGTCAGCTCGTCAGTCGGTTCCACCCAGTCCGAGTCGGCGTACTGCTCGAGATGCGCCATCGTGACGGGGGCCGGTTGTGCAGCGGTGGTGGTCGTCGGATCCTCCAGGTCAGGGCGGTCGTCGGAAGACGACTGCTCGATGTTCGCGGCAACGCGACCGCCCAGGTCGTTATTCCCGAAGCGCCAGCGTCCGCCGTCTTCCATGCCGATACCGTTCCTCATCGCCGTGTGCAGCGGATATGAGCACACTGAAGTTTCCCTGAGAAACGTGTCTACCCCTAGTCCAACCAGGGAAAACCCGTCAATTACGACGCAAATCACACGTTGCCGCGCGGGCGTGTCGACGGTTGGGCCGCGCGGCGCGCGAATTACGCTGCGGGCATGGCCAGCACCGACGACCCGACCACCCAGCCGAACAGCCGGGCCGCGTCGATCGTCACCCATGCCGAGCAGTCCATCTCCGAGGATTCCATCGTCGCGGCCGCACGCGAACGCGCGGTCGACATCGGCGCCGGCGCGGTCACGCCCGCGGTCGGGGCGCTGCTCAGTGTGCTCGCCCGGCTCACCGGTGCACGCGCGGTCGTCGAGGTGGGCACCGGCGCCGGGGTGAGCGGGCTGTGGCTGCTGTCGGGGATGCGCGAGGACGGTGTGCTCACCACCATCGACGTCGAACCCGAGCACCAGCGGATCGCCAAGCAGGCGTTCGGCGAAGCGGGTATCGGGCCCGGCCGCACCCGGCTGATCAGCGGCCGCGCCCAGGACGTGCTGACCCGCCTCGCCGACGAGTCCTACGACCTGGTCTTCATCGACGCCGACCCGATCGACCAGCCGCAGTTCGTGGTCGAAGGCGTCCGGCTGCTGCGCGCCGGCGGCGCGATCGTGGTGCACAGGGCCGCACTCGGCGGCCGGGCCGGCGACGCGTCGGCGCATGACGCCGAAGTCAGCGCCGTGCGCGAAGCGGCCCGGCTGATCGCCGAGGACGAGCGGTTCACCCCGGTGCTGGTGCCGCTGGGCGACGGCCTGCTGGCCGCCGCCCGCGACTGACGCTCTTTTCTTCTGCGCGAGCAGGCCCCCGCAAGCGGGAGGTGCCCCCCACAAAATCGCACTGTCTGGCCGTGATCAGTGCGATTTTGTGCCTGCTCGCGGATACACCTTGACCGAGGACTGAACGTGCGTTTAGTCTACTGAACATGCGTTCAGCATCGGAGGACAGGACAGCCATCGCGCGCATCCGCGACGCGGCGATCGACCAGTTCGGCCAGAAGGGCTTCACGGTGGGACTGCGCACCATCGCCGACGCCGCGGGGGTGAGCGCGGCGCTGGTGATCCACCACTTCGGCTCGAAGGACGGGTTGCGCAAGGTGTGCGACGACTACATCACCGAAGAGATCCGCAGGTCCAAGTCGGCGTCGATCCAGAGCACCGACCCCTCGACGTGGTTCGCCCAGATGGCCGAGATCGAGTCCTACGCACCGATGATGGCCTACCTGGTGCGCAGCATGCAGTCCGGCGGCGAGTTGGCGAAATCGTTCTGGCGCAGCATGATCGACAATGTCGAGCAGTACATGGAGGAAGGCGTGCGCGCCGGCACCATCAAGCCGAGCCGGGACCCGAAGGCGCGTGCCAAGTACCTCGCGATGACCAACGGCGGCAGTTTCCTGCTGTACCTGCAGATGCACGACGACCCGACCGATCTGCGCGCCGTGCTGCGCGACTACGCCCAGGACATGGTGGTGCCCGCCCTCGAGGTGTTCTCCCTCGGGCTGATGACCGACTCCACCATGTACGACGCTTTCGTCGCCCAGCAGGCGACGGGTGAGCCCATCCCCACGTCGAAGGAGAAGTGATGGCCACGAAATCCGGCACCCAACCCATCGAGATCCACGGGCTGGTCAAGAAATTCGGCGCGGCGCGCGCACTCGACGGGCTCGAACTGTCCGTCGCCGACGGCGAGGTGCACGGCTTCCTCGGGCCGAACGGCGCGGGCAAGTCGACGACGATCCGCATCCTGCTCGGCCTGGTCCGCGCCGACGGCGGCACCGTCCGATTGCTCGGCGGCGCCCCATGGACACACGGGGTCGACCTGCATCGGCAGATCGCTTACGTCCCCGGTGATGTGACGCTGTGGCCGTCACTGACCGGCGGCGAGACCATCGATCTGCTGGCCCGGATGCGCGGCGGTCTGGACGAGTCGCGCCGCCGCGAACTCATCGAGCGCTTCGACCTCGATCCGTCGAAGAAGGCCAGAACGTACTCGAAGGGCAACCGGCAGAAGGTCTCACTCATCTCGGCGTTCTCGTCGCGGGCCCGTCTGCTGCTGCTCGACGAACCGAGCACAGGACTCGACCCGCTGATGGAGAACATCTTTCAGCAGTGTGTCGCCGAGGCCCGCGACCGGGGCGCCACCGTCCTGCTGTCGAGCCACATCCTCGCCGAGACCGAGGCGCTGTGTGAGCGGGTCACCATCATCCGCGCCGGCCGGACCGTCGAGAGCGGCACGCTGGAATCGATGCGGCACCTCTCCCGGACGTCGATCAAGGCCGAGATGGTCGGCGAAGCAGGACAACTGGGTCGCATCCTGAACATGGACGGCGTCGTCGACGTCTCAGTCGACGGGCACACGCTGCGCGCGCAGGTCGACGCCGAACGGCTCGGTGAGGTCATCAAGGCGCTCGGCGACGCCGGGGTGCGCAGCCTGGTCAGCCAGCCGCCGACGCTGGAGGATCTGTTCCTACGCCACTACGACACCAGCGACACCTCCGACGAGTCCGAGAAGGTGACGGTGTGAGCACCACCCTGGACCGGCCCCACCACCAGCCCGCCCACCAGGCCCCGCCGAGGGGATCGCATTTCTCGGGAACCGCCGGGCTGCTCCGGCTCTACCTGCGCCGCGACCGCATCGTGGCGCCGCTGTGGGTGCTGCTGCTGTCGGTCCCGCTGGCCACCGTGTACGTCGGCAGCACCGAGGCCGTGTACCCCACGCAGGCCGACCGCGCGTCGCTGGCCGCAACCATCATGGCCAGCCCCGCCCAGCGGGCGCTCTACGGGCAGGTCTACAACGACAGCCTTGGCGCCGTTGGCATCTGGAAGGCCGGAATGTTCCACGTGCTCATCGCGGTCGCGGTGATCCTCACGGTCATCCGGCACACCCGCGCCGACGAGGAGACCGGCCGCACCGAACTCCTGGACTCGACCGCCGTCGGACGCTACGCCGGCCTCACCGCCGCGCTGCTGCTGTCGGCAGGCGCGTCGGTGTTCACCGGCATCATCGGCTTCGCCGGCCTGGCCACCCTCGACATCCCCGTCACCGGGTCGCTCGCCTTCGCGCTGGCGCTGACGTGTTCGGGTCTGGTCTTCACCGCCATCGCGGCCGTCGCCGCCCAGCTCTCACCGAGCGCCCGCTTCGCCCGCGGCGCCGCGTTCGGCGTGCTGGGCGCGGCGTTCACGCTGCGCGCAGTCGGCGACGCCGGACCCCGCGCGGAGTTCCTGACGTGGCTGTCCCCGCTGGGCTGGTCGCTGCAGGTGCGCCCGTTCGCGGGCGACCGGTTCGCGGTGCTGGCGCTGCACGTCGCGCTCACCGCGATCCTGGCGATCGTCGCCTATCGGCTGTTGGCCGGCCGCGACGTCGGCGCCGGACTGATCGCCGAGCGGCCCGGCGCGCCGCGGGCAGGTGGCGGCCTGCGTGGCGCGACATCCCTGGCGTGGCGACTCAACCGCGGGTCGATGCTGGCCTGGACGGTCGGCCTGTGCCTGTACGGGCTGCTGATCGGCAGCATCGTCAACGGCATCGGCGAAGAGATCGGCAACAGCGAGGTGTCCCGCGACATCGTGAGCCGTCTCGGCGGCAGCGACGTGATGGAACAGGCGTTCGTCGCGGTGGCGTTCAACATGCTCGGGATGGTGACGGCGGCCTTCGCGATCTCCCTGACACTGCGGCTGCACCAGGAGGAGAGCAGCGCGCGGGCGGAGACACTCCTGGCCGGTGCGGTTGCCAGAACCCGCTGGCTGGTAGGCCATCTGGTGTTCCCCATCGTGGGATCCGCAGTCGCGCTGCTGCTGTCGGGCGCGGTCACCGGCCTGATCTACGGCGCGAGCGCAGGCGACGTGAGCGGCACGCTGCCTGCAGTGCTGGGCACGGCGGCGGTGCAGCTGCCCGCGGTGTGGCTGCTCGCGGCGGTGACGGTGGCGATCTTCGGGCTCGCGCCACGGTTCACGCTGGTGGCGTGGGGTGTCCTGGTGGTGTTCGTCGCCGTGTTCCTGCTGGGGTCGCTGGGCAATTCACCTCAATGGCTGATCGATCTCGAACCGTTCGTTCACATCCCGCATGTCGGCACCGGTGAGTTCACCGCGACACCGCTACTGTGGTTGCTGACGATCGACGCCGCATTGATCGCGCTGGGCGTCCTCGCCTTCCGCCGCCGCGACGTGCGGTGAGGAGCACCGTGAAGATCGCACTGCAGACCTTCGGATCGGCACTGTTCTCCATCCTCTTCTTCGGACTGGCGCTGTTCGTGCCCGCGGGCACCGTCGACTACTGGCAGGCGTGGGTGTTCATCGCCGTGTTCGTGGTGTCGACGATCGGGCCGAGCCTGTACCTCGCGATCCGCGACCCCGCCGCGATGCAGCGCCGGATGAACGCCGGGCCGACCGCCGAGGCGCGTCCGGTGCAGCGCTTCGTCGTCGCCGGCGTCGTGCTGCTGGTCGTCGCGATGCTCGTCGTCAGTGCCCTCGACCACCGGTTCGGCTGGTCGTCGGTGCCTGCGCCCGTCGTGGTGGTCGGCTACGTAGTGGTCGCAGTCGGCCTGCTGCTGGCCCAGCTGGTGGTGATCCAGAACCGCTACGCCGCGGCCACGGTGACCGTCGAGACCGATCAGCCGCTGGCGTCCACCGGGCTCTACGGCATCGTGCGGCACCCGATGTACACCGGCGCGCTGATCATGCTGCTCGGCACCCCGCCGGCCCTGGACTCCTACTGGGGTCTGGTCGCGATCCCGCCGGGACTGGCGCTGCTCGCGCTGCGGATCCTCGACGAGGAGAAGCTGCTGGTCGATCAGCTCGCCGGGTACCGCGAATACACCGGGCAGGTGCGCTTCAGGTTGCTGCCCTTCGTGTGGTGACGCGCTCATACTTGTGACGTGGAGCTGCTGACCGGCCTCGGGCTGGCGACCGCCGCGGGACTGAACGCCTACATCCCGCTGCTCGCGCTCGGCCTGCTCGCCCGGTTCACCGACCTGGTGTCGCTGCCGCACACCTGGGCGTGGCTCGAGAACGGCTGGGTGATGGCGATCGTCGCGGTGCTGCTCGCCGTCGAGGTGGTGGCGGACAAGATCCCGGCGCTCGACAGCGTCAACGACATGATCCAGACGTTCGTGCGGCCCACCGCAGGCGGCATCGTCTTCGGCTCCGGCACCGCGGCGCAGACCGGCGCGGTCACCGACCCCGGCGCGTTCGCGCAGTCCGGTCAGTGGGTGCCCGTCGCGATCGGCGTGGTCACGGCGCTCGCCGTGTCGCTCACCAAGTCGGCCGTCCGGCCCGCGGCCAACGTCGCCACCGCCGGTGTCGCCGCCCCGGTGCTGTCGACCCTGGAGGACGTCGCCAGCATCGGCCTGGTGTTCGTCGCGCTGCTGCTGCCCGTGCTGGTGCTGGTCGCACTGGCACTGATGGTGTGGGCGGCGGT